>JAEWHO010000038.1 GCA_023387755.1 Actinomycetes bacterium
GTCCAGGCTGAGTGTCCCAAATCGACATCGTCATCCTGCCCGGTGGGTTTGAATAGGGGTGCATCCACAACCCACACGAAGGACCATTCATCCTCGTTAATCAGTCCGCACCGCCGGCCGATCTCGAGCCGGGCCGCCCCGAGCAGTGCGCGCGCCGCATCTGCGGTGCCGGCTGCAAAGAAGATAGCGTCCCCGGGCTGAGCGCCGGTGACGGCGGCCAAGTTGGCGCGTTCAGTCTCGGAAATGTTCTTCGCTACCGGCCCACCGAGGCTGCCGTCTTCCTGCACCGTGGTATAGGCCAGGCCACGGGCCCCACGCTGTTTCGCCCACTCTTGCCAGGCGTCGAATTGACGACGCGGCTGGGAGGCCCCACCCGGCATCACCACCGCCCCGACGAAGGGATTCTGGAATACCCGGAAGGGAGTGTCTTTGAAATAGTCAGTGAGGTCAACCAGTTCCAGGCCGAAGCGCAGATCCGGCTTATCGGTGCCGTACTTTTCCATGGCTTCAGCGAAGGTCATTCGGGCTATGGGGCGCGGAATCTCGACGTCGATGAGCTTCCATAGTGCGGCGAGTACATCTTCGGCGACCGCGAGGACGTCCTCTTGCTCCACGAAGCTCATTTCGACGTCGAGCTGCGTGAACTCCGGCTGCCGGTCGGCTCGGAAGTCCTCATCTCGGTAACAGCGCGCGATCTGGTAGTAGCGTTCCATCCCCCCAACCATCAGCAGCTGTTTGAACAGCTGCGGCGATTGTGGAAGCGCATACCAGGAGCCGGGAGCAAGTCGTGCCGGGACGAGGAAGTCGCGTGCCCCTTCCGGAGTGGAGCGGGTCAGGGTGGGCGTTTCTACCTCAACGAAGTCGTGCTCATCAAGAACGCGGCGAGCAGCCTGGTTCATTTTGGCGCGCAAACGCATGGCGTATTGCGGCTTGGACCGGCGCAGGTCGATGTAGCGGTAGCGCAGCCGTGCTTCTTCCCCGACCATGCCTGAGTCATCACTATGGTCGGAGACCTGGAAAGGTAGCGGTGCACACGGGTTGAGTACTTCCACATCATCGGCAATGACTTCGATCTCACCGGTTGGGAGCGCCGGATTCTCATTGCCTTCTGGACGGGCGTGGACAACCCCGGTCACCTTGACGACATATTCGCTGCGCAACTGGTGGGCCACATCTTCCCGCACTACAACCTGGCAAATGCCGCTGGAATCGCGCAGATCAATGAACGCGACTCCCCCGTGATCGCGGCGGCGGTCAACCCAGCCGGCGAGGGTGATGGTCTGGTCGATATGTGTGGTACGCAGTTCGCCTGCGCGATGGGTGCGGAGCACGATGTGTCCTTTCTGTACTGGAAGCCGCGAAACGAGCGGTAGTGTGCTTGAGTCTACTAGAACTTTCCGGGACAATCGGCACGTGACTGAAGCGGGGAGGAGTGCGCCTACTGCGCCTGAAAATGATCGGTTCCAGCGCCGCCTTCTAGTGCTGTCCATTGTTCTTATTACTGTGGGGGCCTTTGAAGCGCTGGCATTGACTACCGTCATGCCACAGGTAGCTCGTGAGCTCAACGGAGACCATCTGTATGCCCTAGCACTGGGTGTCCCACTTGCCACACACGTGATATCGACTACGTTCGCCGGCCGCTGGGTAGATGCGCGCGGGGCTTATCTCCCCGTTATTGTGGGTTGCACCCTAGCCGGGAGTGGACTCCTCATTGCCGGGTTGGCTCCGGCAATGGAGTTGGTGGCCATTGGCCGTGCGGTCATGGGGCTTGGCACCGGACTTCTCATGGTGGCGCTATACGCGATGGTCGGTACTAATGTGCCAACCAGTAAACAACCCACATTCTTCGCCGCATTCGCTGCTGCGTGGGTGGTCCCGTCCATGTTCGGCCCCTATATTGCTGGCGTCCTGGCGGAGTGGTATTCGTGGCGAGTAGTGTTCCTGATGGTGGTGCCTATCCTGGCTGCCTCCGTCGTCGCCATGATTCCAATTTTGCGTCCTTTGCCCCGCCGCCACGAAAAACTCTTCGCCCGTAAACGCGATTACCGCATCCTGGTTTTTGCGATCGGCGCTGGAGGCGGCGTCGCGCTGATGCAGATGGTGACGGCTACGTGGCGGGTGACGGCGCTTATTTATTTCATCGCCTTAGCTATCGCCGTCATTATTTGCCTGCACTATTTGCTTCCCACCGGCACGCTGCGAGCGCTGCGTGACAGTGTAGGAGCCGCCGTGGCGACGCGCATGTGGATCAATGCAGGGGTGGTAGCCACCGAGGCATTCTTACCGCTCATGCTCGTACAAATCCACGGTTGGACGGAAAAAACGGCCGGGATTGTGCTCGCTGTGGGCGGGGTCTCCTGGAGTATCGGCTCTTTCATCCAAAGCCGCATTCACGACTCCCTGTGGCGGCACCGGCTCCCCCTGATTGGGGGGCTCCTCTCGATGGTTGGCGTGGCCATTGCGGCGGTTACCTCCCTGCCTGCAGTTCCCCCGGCACTGACTGCGCTTGCGTGGGCACTGGCTGGGACCGGTATCGGTTTAACCTTGCCCGCCATGAGCGTGGTGGCGCTGGCGGTAAGCCCCAAACGAGAGCACGGGACGGTGTCGGCTGCCCTGCAAATCGTTGACGGTATTGGTGCTGCCTTTGCTATCGCTGTGGTCGGCGTATTCCAAATGCTTCCGCACCTGTCCTTCTGGCCGTCCAATAAGGAAGTCAATCCTTTCTTCTCCGGACTGCTATTTATGGCTGTGCTTTGCGGGATTTCTCTGCTCACTGCCCGGCGTGTGCCTAAGGTCACCGCTGAAGGAAGCGACGCAATACCGAGCCTTTAGCGCTCATGTACTAGGCTGGCAGCCGCTGTCTTTTTTCTGATTGGTTCCGCTATGCCTGCTTTTGATGATCTCCCCCTGCCTAAAAGCCTGCTTCAGGCCTTGGAAGATTTAGATTTCACCACTCCTACAGATATTCAACAGGCAGCGATTGAGCCGCTGCTTGAGGGGCGCGACGTCGTCGGTATCGCGCAGACGGGTACCGGGAAGACGGCCGCCTTCGGATTACCTGCACTAGCTCGTCTCGACGACGCTTCCCACGTGCAAGCCCTCATCTTGTGCCCGACGCGCGAACTGGCAGTCCAGGGGGCGGCCGCGCTGCGCCGTTTTGCCGCCCACCTTCCACATGCCAATATTGTGGCCGTCTACGGGGGCGCCGCCTACTACGGTCAGCTGCGGGCGTTAGAAAACGGTGCCAATATCGTCGTCGGAACCCCCGGGCGCATTATGGACCTCATGGAGCGCGGTGCTTTAAAACTCGATCAGGTGAGCACATTGGTGCTGGACGAGGCTGACGAAATGCTGCGCATGGGGTTCGCTGAGGACGTCGAAACTATTGCCGCTGCGTGCCCGAAAGATCGCGTCACGGCGCTCTTTTCGGCTACCATGCCAGCGGCGATTGAACGGGTATCCGCTCAACATCTGCACGACCCTGTACGGGTAGAAGTCACTCCTCAGGCAACAACGGTAGATACGGTCGAGCAGGAATACGCTATCGTACCCTTGCGGCATAAGAAGGGAGCTCTCTACCGGGTGTTAGCCACCAGCTCGGCCTCGGCTGCGATTGTTTTTGTGCGCACGCGGGCCAGCGCAGAAGAAGTCGCTGCAGATCTAACCGGCCGTGGAATTGCTGCGGCTGCCCTCAGCTCAGATGTTCCCCAAAAGGAACGGGAACGGCTGGTAGAGCGTCTGCGCGGTGGTTCACTTAACGTCATTGTGGCTACTGATGTGGCTGCTCGCGGCCTAGATGTTGACCGTATTGGCCTGGTGGTGAATTTCGATGTGCCGCGGGAAGCGGAGGCCTACGTTCACCGCATTGGCCGCACCGGCCGGGCTGGGCGTCAAGGACGTGCGGTGACCTTCTTTGCTCCGCGTGAAAAGCACCGTCTGCAACAGATTGAACGGCTCACCGGTACCGCCCTACGTGAAATTACGATCCCCACACCGCGCGATGTATCCGCCTACCGGGTGGGGCAACTGCTAGCGCACGTGCCCGAGCGGATCGAAGCGGGCCGACTCGATCTGTATGAGGAAGCGGTGGCCGCCAGCGATATTCCACCCAGCCAGTTGGCGGCGACACTACTCGCTCTAGCGGTACAGGATGCCGGGCCCCGGGATGAGACTGAAGAGGATATCTCCGCCCATTTCGAGTCGGCACGGGCACCGAAGGGTCGCGGTCAAGGCCGCGGACGCAATGCGGCACGTGGTACCCGCTACCGGGTAGAGGTGGGCCACCGGGATAAGGTCCTACCCGGAGCTATTGTCGGCGCGATCACCGGGGAGGGTGGTATTCAGGGCACCGATATTGGCCGGATCGAAATCTTCCCGACCTTCTCGCTCGTCGATATACTCATCGATCTGGACCCGGCAACACTGCGTAAAGTTGGCCGCGCGACCGTCCAAGGCCGGGCGCTACGGATGCGCCTTGACACCGGTCCGCAGGCTCACTCTCGCGCGGGCGGCCGCAAACGGGCCCGCCACACTCACCGCGCAGCCGCTCGCCGGGCGCACTCTAAGAAGAGGTCATAATCATCGAGTTGGCGCTTGACCGGTGCTACGAGTTCCCGTTCCACTCCGCCGGCCACGGCTTGCCGAATAAGGGCGGCAGTCTTCCGCGCGCGCCGTTCACCTCCACGGCGTGCCGCGAACCGCGCACACAGGGCCGTGACCCCGCCGATAATAAGCCCGATGATGAGCAGCAGCGTAGGAACTGGTACGTAGCCGTAGGTGGGCACGTCAAAGTGGAGCTGGAAGAATCCGGCCACCCATACCGCCAGCAGCCACCCGAGGCCGGCCACGACGAGCGCTGCCCCAAGTAGTTGAATCAGGGACGTCACTTTCCACCACAGCGGTGGGCGCAACGGCAGACGCAGCTGAGCCAACGACGAATCTAGCTCATCAACGAGCGTGGGTAGGCGGTCATTGACGTCCGCCAGCATCTCCGATCGCCACGCTGGCGGGAGGTGAGCACCAGCTTGGTGGGCGTAGTCCTGGGCCCGGGAGCGCAGCAGAGCCGCCTGCACGGGCGTGGGTTCCGGGAGAGATGTGACCGCGACGACGGGGCCCTGATCGTCGCGGTCAGTTCCAGTTCCCAGATGTAATCGTTTCAAGGGATCGGGCCGCAAGCGGGTGACCCAGCGGGTAAAAGGCCAGCCTCCATGCTGGCTGGAGGACCGCACGAAACTCCGCTGGACGGCCCCGGCGAGGGCTTCTTGGCCGGCAGCGGCGGCCGCCGCCTGGATGACGCCGTCCGTCGCAGGCACCGCGCGAGCGCCGTCATGTCCCTCAGTTGCTACCAGGAGTTGGGTCGCAGCGTGGGTAATATCTGCTTCCGCTTTCACACGGGCGGCACGCTGGTCTGCCGCAATAGCACTGAGGCGGCGGCGGAGCTGATCGATGCCAGCCCCCGTGCGTGCCGAGACGGGATGGACTTCGGCTTTCGGGATACCATCGCGGGCCAGTAACCGCTGTATATCGGCGACGACGCCCGGCACTTCGGCCGGGTTTAGCCGGTCGGTCTGATTGAGAACCACCAGGGTGACCTCGGCATGATGGGCCAGCGGAGCAACGAACTCGTCATGCAGGACCGCATCCGCGTATTTTTGCGGATCGAGCACCCAGATGAGTATGTCCACAACCTGGGCCATCTGATGGGATAGGGCGCGATGTTCAGCGATTACGGAATCAACGTCGGGCAAATCAACAAGCACCACATCGGCGGGGAGCCCCTGCCCCTGCGCACGCTGAGAAATCTTCATCCACTCGAGGAGTTCACTGGCCTGATCCAGGTTCTGGCCCACCGCTAGCGCCTGCGTCGTCGTGGGACGGGTGGCTGCCACCCGGGCCGCCTGCGAGGCGGTAAGAGCATTGACCAGGGAGGACTTACCGGATCCGGTAGCCCCAAAACAGGCTGCAACCGTCACCTGCGCACCGAAGGCCGCCCGTCCGCCCACATTATTGAGCGTCTCCCTGCCCCCCTCGATCAGGCCCGGTTCGAAGCGTCCCTCAGCCAAATCGAGCGCGCGGCCTAAGTCCTCGCAGCGGTCTCGCACACTCATCTCACACAATCCCTTCGTGGCGGCGTGCCTGTTGTAGCTGCAGCAAGGCGTCATGGAGGCGATCTGGAGCGCTCGCATCAACGCCGACGTCGGTTAGTGCCTGCCGGTAGGCGTTCGCGTGCCAGGCCAGCAGTTCACCGGTGCGGGTTTCCAAATTCCGCCGTGCGGCGCGCGCCATTCGCCGCACAGCATCGTCACCGAATACGGCCTCTAGGAGTTTTTGCCCGACGACGGCGGTACCGCCGGCAGCAGCCACCTCCATACCGGTGATCATGCCTCCAGTGGAAGCCAGAATGACGAGCATAAGGGCAACCCCAAGCGTGTTGACCCCCAATGACATCACCCGAGCGGTGAACCGCCGATCGGCTCCCTCCGAACGCACCATGTCAAGTACTGAGCGCTGCCATTCGCGCACCATCTGCGCGGCTCGGGCATCCACTTCCGAGCGGTCAGGGAGATACTGGTGAGCGCTCGCAAGGATCGAGCGGGCTGCGCTTTCTCGTTGCCAGGCGTAGTCAACCTCCCCAGCTGCGCGGGAAATCTCGGCGCTGGCGAGGGTCCATAAGCCCTCCTCGATGGCGGCTTCCACCTCCACCTGCGGCGCGGGGCGGCCTTTAAACAGTGCAGTGAGTCGATCGCGGGCACGGCCTACTGCGGCCTCAACGGAGCGGATAAATTCCCCGGTGCCCACGAATTCTTGCCATCGGGCAAGCACTTCTCCACGCAGCAGAGAACCGTCCTTCATCGCCTCACTCACCCGCATATGGGCACCGGCATAGGCATCGTCAACCCGCCGTGCCAGGTCTGCGTGGAAGGCGGTCGTATCCCGCGCCATATCGATCGCATCCGCGCCGGTACGTACTAATTCGTCTAGCGCGCCGGACAGTGTTGTACGCGCCACCTGAGCGCGGCTCGCCGCATCGGCAGCAAGGGCCTTTAGCCAGCTCGCGATCGGATCGATAGCGGAACGCGGAAGGCGCTTATCCGCAGAAAGCTCCTGCTCGCCGATTGTGAAAATCGGTGCTTTACTAAGGCCCACATCCGCTAGCCGGCGAGCCAGGTCCGCGCGCACATCAGCTGCCGCCCCCGGCGGTACGCGATTAAGAACCACCGCAACAACCACGTGCCGCCGGGCTGCTTCAGACAGGAAGACCCACGGGGCCGCGTCCGCGTAGCGGGCCGCCGTCGTCGTGAAAATCCATAGATCCGCCGCCGCCAATAACTGCTGCGCCAGGGCTCGGTTTGCTTCCTCCACCGAATCAATATCCGGAGCGTCCAACAGCGCTAAACCGGGCGGGACGCGGTCAGTAGCGCGCACTTCCAACTCGCTGGTGGTACCGGCCGGACTAATATCGGCGTCAATCTCGCGGTGTACTCGGGCCAAAGACGGCAAAATTCGGTCATCCCTGAACCACGCCGCATCGCTGGGATGGTGGATAAGAACCGGGCGCCGGGTAGTGGGACGAATCGCTGACGTGTGTGAAACGTTCGTGCCCAGCAGCGAGTTCACCAGCGTTGATTTACCAGCTCCCGTGGACCCCCCGACAACGGCCAAAAGGGGGGCCTCCAGGCTCCGATAGCGCGGGAGGAGGTAGTCATCCAATTGGTGCAGCGCCCGCTCCTGTAAAGCGTGGCCCTGCTGCTGGCTGGCCAAGAGGTAGGGAAAGGACAGCTGTGCAAAGGCTTCCCGCGCTCCTCCAAGGGCCGCCTCGACCTCCCCTGAGGCGCTCGCAGCGATACCATCGACGCTCGTCATAGCTGCTCCTTCACCTGAGCTAACTCAGGGCTTGTCCCCCACCGCCTCAATCGTGGCGGTCAGATCGCAGGCCGAAATATTCCAGGTGTGGGGATCTGCCGGGTGTTGCTCACCGCTGCGCACATCTTTAACCTGCTGCGTTTCCCCCGGGAACCAAACATACGGGATTCCCAATTTATCCGCATGCCGAATCTGTTTACCGAATTTTGCGGCGGTTGGGCTGACGTCAGTGGGAATTCCGCGCGCGCGCAAAATGTCAGCAATATCGTTTGATTCGTTCCGGGTTTCCTCATCAACCACAGCAACGAGGACTGCTGTCGGCACACTACGGGAGGCCTGTTGCTGCTGCAGGATTCGGGATAGTAGTCGCGTCACTCCCACCGACAAACCCACTCCAGGGTAGGTTCGCCGCCCCACTTTGGCCAGGGAATCGTAGCGACCCCCTCCCCCTATGGAGCCCAAATCCTCATGGCCACACAGGAGAGTTTCGTACACTGTTCCGGTGTAGTAGTCCAGGCCCCGGGCGATCTTGAGCACGGCTCGGATTCGGCCCGGATGGCGGCGGCTTACCCCATCTACGACGGCGGATAGCTCAGCTAGCCCCTCTTCCAACAGATCATTTGTTACCCCCAGGGCACGTACCTGTTCGGCAACCTCGCCACCATCACTACCGCTAATCGCGGCTAGGCGGAGCGCGGAGCGGGCTTGATCCGCAGTGAGCTGAACGTCGTCAATGAGGAGCTTTTCCGTTGCCTCCGGCCCAATCTTGTCCAGCTTGTCAATGACTCGCAAAGTGCCGGCAATATCCTCAATCCCGAGTCCCTGGTAAAACCCTTGACACACCTTTCGGTTATTCACCTGGATGATGAATTCGCCTATATTGAGGGCCGCCAAAGCGTCGGCCATTACCAGGGGCAGTTCAATCTCGTAGTGGAAGGGCAAGGTCTCCTGACCGACGACGTCAATATCGGCTTGGACAAATTCGCGGTAGCGGCCCTCCTGGGGGCGTTCCCCTCGCCACACTGGCTGGATCTGGTAGCGCTTAAACGGAAAGGTGAGTTGGCCTGCGTTCTCGGTCACGTAGCGTGCAAACGGTACGGTGAGGTCAAAGTGGAGGGCGAGGGTATTCGGGGTGCGCTCAGCGTCTTTCTCGGCCTGTAGGCGCGAGAGGACGTACACTTCCTGGCTGGTCTCCCCTTTGGCGGCTAGCGTGCCGAGGGTTTCAACGGCCCGGGTGTGCAGCGAGGTGAATCCGTGCAATTCAAATACCCGGCGCAGGGTGTCGAGAATATGTAACTCAACCAATCGTTCTGCGGGGAGTAATTCCGGAAATCCAGACAGTGTAGAGCGAACCATGCCCCTATTGTCCCATGTTTACTGACCGGCTCCGAACTGCAAGAAGGGGTTGGTACGCAACTCATGCGCCATCGTGGTCCCCGGCCCGTGCCCGGGCAGCACAACGGTGGCCGGATCGATGACGGTATGCAGGGTACGCAGGGAGGCGGTCATCTCCTCAGCATTGCCTCCGGGCAGGTCGGTGCGGCCCATAGCCCCGGCAAAAATGACGTCCCCGCTGAGCATGACTAGAGCGGTGCCACGAGTCACCTCACTGGTAGGGACAAGGGCAGCTGCGGCGTCGTCAATGGTGACGTTACAGAGAAAAACGGTAGACCCCTCGCTATGGCCGGGGCTCGGTATCGCCCGGAGGTCGACACCGGCAAGGCTGCCACCGTCACTGAAACAGGTATCGGGCAGGGCTTCAATATGAGTCGGTTTGCGGTATTCGCAACCAGCGAGCTCCGCGAAATCCGCGAAGGGAATGTAGCGGGCGGGATCGTCGAGGCGGTAGAGATCCGGAGCGGGGATGTAGACGGGGGCGTCACCGGCCACGGTAGCAGCCTCCCAAACGTGGTCGGGGTGCCCGTGGGTGAGCAGCACAGCAGCCACTTCAGCATCATACTCAGCAAGCGCACGGATGATCGCCGCGCTCGTTTGTGCCCCCGGATCGACGACGATTGCGGATCCATCTTCGGGTATTAAAAGATAGGCGTTAGCTGCTAGGACAGGGGAAATAACTCGCCGAATGATCACGATTTGATTATATCGTCCCACTTTCACACGCCGGTGAGATTACAGACATTACAGTAGATAGTGATGAAACGTGCCCTGGCACAGACGCGAGTCCTTCGGGTATCGCACCACCTTTGAGGAGCCGATATGACGCCGCAGCAGGACAATTCTGCTAACCCCACCGAACCCATTGCTACACCCCCGACCACCGCGGACGATCTCACCCCGGCTACGGCCGACGGGGCTGCGCCTGAACAGAAGGGCGACGTCGCACGCCCAGCTACTCCCGCTAATATCTCTGCCGCTCCCCCAGCGCAGGCTGTCTCTTCACCTGAGTCTTTTGGCCGCGTGGCGGATGATGGCACGGTCTATGTGCGGGAGGGGGACGACGAACGCGTCGTCGGTCAGTATCCCGACGCTAGCGCGGAAGAAGCCATGGCGTTCTACGTGCAGCGCTACCAGGACCTCGTAACCGAAGTCGATCTGGCCGAAGCGCGACTCCCTCAGCTGGGTGCGAAGGACGTGGACTCCACTATCGCCTCCCTGCGTGAACAGCTCCAGCAACCGGCCGCCGTTGGCGATCTGGCAGGTTTGCGAGCACGGGTGGAACAGCTCGCTCAAGCCGGTGAGGCACGCAAGCAGGAGGCTGCCGCTGAGCGTGAGGCAGCTAAGGCCGAGGCACTTAGTACGCGCGAGAAAATCGTGGCGCAGGTGGAGAAGATTGCCGCTACCGATCCGCAGCGAATTCAGTGGAAGCAGTCCGGCCAGCGTATCCACCAACTCCTAGAGGAGTGGAAGGATGCCCAGCGTCGCGGGCCGCGTTTAGACCGTAATACCGAGGATTCCTTGTGGAAGCGATTCTCTAAGGCACGCACTACCTTTGACCGTAATCGGCGCCAATTCTTTGCCGAACTCGACTCGCGCCAAAAAGCGGCGAAGGCAGCTAAGGAAGATCTTATCTCCCGTGCTGAAGCAATGAATCAATCCACGGACTGGGGGCGTACTACGATCGCTTACCGCCAGCTCATGGATGAGTGGAAAGCCGCCGGGCGCACGAACCGTCGTGATGACGATGCCCTGTGGGAGCGCTTCCGCGCTGCCCAACAGGTCTTCTTCGATGCGCGCCAAAGCGCCAATGAGCGCGCGACTGCGGAGCAGAACGATAATCTGGCACGCAAACGCGCATTATGTGAGCAGGCAGAGGCACTCCTGCCGATCACCAATCCCCAAGCGGCACGCACTGCGCTGCGGCCCATCCAAGAGGAGTGGGAGTCCATTGGTTTTGTACCCCGCCAAGCGATGAAGGAAGTCGAGGGGCGGATGCGGGCAGTTGAAGACGCGATTCGCGCAGTTGAGGATGAGCAGTGGCGGCGAACCGATCCGGAGATCAGCGCGCGACGTAATGCGCTCACCTCCCAGATTGAGGATTCGCTCGCTGAATTGGAGGTTGCGATCAGGCAAGCCGAGCAGACCGGCGATAAGGCCAAGCTTGCGAAACTCCAGGATGAAAAGCAGACCAAGGAAGCGTGGCTGAAGCAAATCAGCTAAGAGCTCAATGTGACAGAGGGCCTGTGGATAACCTCCACGGGCCCTCTCGTTTTATTTAACTGGACGCATGTGCACCGATGACGAACGACTACGCAGGCTCTTACCACGGCCACTGAGCGTCCCCATCCTCGATCCCTGGTTGGTTCCAGACTGGCAGCCATTAGCTGCAGTTGCCTGTGGTTCTCCCCTCCTACCGCTATTGCATCTACCGGAGGTGCGAGTACAGCGGGTGGCAGCAGGCCTGGATCCAGCAGTGACCTTGGCCGGGCGCAGCGCCGCCTGTATATGGGGTGCCCCCGCCCCAGCCCATGCCGAGGTATATCCGACGGCCTTGCCACTGCCCGCCGGGGTGCGCACACTCACCCGAGGGCAGGCTCATATGCGTTTTTGTACCTTTGTGGGCGGGTATCGAGTGACGAACCCCCACCGAACCGCCCTCGATCTACTCCTCGATCACGGTTTGAGTGCTCTGCGGTGGATTGTCGATATGCGAGCACATATCTCGACCCCCCAGCTTGTTTCCACCCTGGCTGCGAGCCAGCTCGATCGCGCCGTAGCACGCGAGGCGGCTGCGGTTATGAGCGCTTGGGAGAATAGCTCATGACGCCGGCGTCGCCGTGCGGTTGCGCGGGGAGCCACCGGGGTGAACCCGAGCAGCCTCATACACGCCATCAACAGAGCGGATGGCGTTCAAGAGTGCAGACATGTGGGACGCATCCGCCAGTTCCAGAATGAAACGGAGGACGGCGAGACGATCGCGGTTGGTGGAGGAGGTAGCCGAATGGATATTGACGTGGTTATCGGACAGAATTCGCGTAATGTCGTTAAGTAAACCGGCCCGGTCGATGGCGCGCACATGCACCTGGACGAGGAAAGAACCCTGGTGGTGTTCTCCCCAGCGCACCGGTACGATCCGGTCGGCCTGACGGGCAAGATGAGCGACATTTGGGCAGGCATTATTATGGACGGAAATACCTGCGCCCCGAGTTACGAAGCCTACGATCTCGTCCCCCGGCACGGGGGTGCAGCAGCGCGCCAGCTTAACCCAGGTATCCCCCTGCTGCATTCCCTCCACTACGATATTGGGCTCATTGGGGGACGGGCGACGAGTTTGCACCTCACCCGGGATGGTCGCTTCGGCGAGATCCTCTTCTGCGCCCTGGTCCCCACCGACGAGTTCAACCAGGTGGGTCACGACGTTTCCGGCGGAGATATGGTGTTCTCCCACGGCAGCGTAGAGCGCCGACACATCAGGATAGCGCAGTTCATCTGCCAGCGAGGTCAGCGTTTGATGGTTCATCAACCGCTGGATGGGCAGATTCTGTTTACGCATCGCTTTGGCGATCAGCGTCTTTCCCTGCTCGACTGCCTCTTCGCGCCGTTCCTTGGAGAACCATGCACGAATCTTATTCCGCGCGCGCGGAGAGCCTACAAAGGTGAGCCAGTCCCGGGAGGGGCCGGAGTTTTCCGCCTTAGAGGTAAACACCTCGACCGTATCGCCGTTTTCCAGGCGGCTTTCAAGCGGTACTAGCCGGCCGTTAACGCGTGCCCCCACCGTGTGGTGCCCAATCTCAGTGTGCACACTGTAGGCGAAGTCGATGGGCGTCGAACCGGAAGGCAGGGAGATCACATCCCCCTTGGGGGTGAAGACGTAAACCTCTGTTGAGGCCATTTCATAACGCAGCGATTCGAGGAACTCGGCCGGGTCCTGAGTTTCACGCTGCCAATCCACTAATTGGCGCAGCCAGCGCATGTCCTCTGCGGCCCCGGAGCCAGACGCAGCGGCTTCCTCCGCCTTCGTAGCATTGGGGTTCTCTTTATACTTCCAGTGCGCCGCCACCCCAAACTCAGCTGCTTTATGCATCTCGTGGGTGCGGATCTGCACCTCGATGGGTTTCCCACCCGGCCCTAGCAGGGTCGTGTGCAACGATTGGTAGAGGTTGAACTTCGGTACGGAAATATAGTCTTTGAAACGGCCGGGCAGTGGCTTCCAACAGCCGTGGAGTGCCCCGAGAACACCGTAACATTGGGTGACTGTCTCTACCAGGACGCGAATGCCCACCAGGTCGTAAATATCGTCAAAGTCGCGCCCGCGCACGATCATTTTTTGGTAGATCGAGTAGTAGTGTTTAGGCCGCCCGGTGACCGTAGCAGTAATTCCCGCCTCGGCCAGCACATCTTTAATCCGACTCACCACATTGTTCAAATACTCTGTACGTGCCGGGGCTCGATCCGATACCAGGTGAACGATCTCCGCATATACCTCGGGATACAGGGTTGCAAATGAGAGATCTTCCAACTCCCATTTGATCGTATTCATACCTAAGCGATGGGCTAAAGGCGCATAAATCTCTAGTGTTTCTTGTGCTTTCCGCTTAGCTGAGTCACTGGGCACGTATTTCCATGTACGTGCATTGTGGAGGCGATCGCCGAGCTTAATGATGAGCACACGAATGTCCTTCGACATCGCTACGACCATCTTGCGCACGGTTTCGGCCTGGGCAGCGTCCCCGTATGAAACCTTGTCGAGTTTCGTCACACCGTCGACGAGCAGCGCAATATCCTCACCAAATTCTTTGCACAGATCGTCGAGCCTATAGGCGGTGTCTTCCACGGTGTCGTGCAAGAGGGCTGCCGCGAGGGTAGACGGCGTCATTCCGAGTTCCGCGAGAATTTCAGCCACCGCTACCGGGTGGGTGATATACGGCTCTCCGCTCTTGCGCTTCTGCCCCTCATGGGCTCGCCGGGCGACTTTATAGGCCCGTTCGATAATGTCGACCGGCGCGCCCGGATGGTACTCGTGTAGTGAGCGCACGATCTGCTCGATGGCAGGATCCACCTTGACGCGGCGGGAGCCCAACCACTGGGGCTGACCAGCGGCTGCGGACTCAGAAGGCGGGTTACTCATACCGCCATTCTAGTGCTACACGCCTATAAAACCCGATCAGTGTTTATGCGATTTACGCTCGTTAAGGGTAGATCACGACGGAATCAATATGATGCCCGCTCAATTTAGCCCGGCCGCCCAGTTCCTGAAGTTCCAGCAGCATACACAGGGCTTCTACGCTACCGCCGGACCGCTCGATCAGGTCGATGGCTGCGCCGGCAGTCCCACCGGTGGCCAGAACGTCGTCGATAATGAGCACGCGATCACCATCGCGCACAATCTCGGGGTGAACTTCCATACGGGCTGTTCCGTACTCGAGAGCGTAATCAACTCCGAAGACAGCCCCCGGGAGCTTACCGGCCTTCCGGATGGTAATCATGCCGACGCCGAGCGCGACCGCCAACGGTGCAGCGAGGATGAAACCGCGTGACTCCAGACCGGCAATCGAGTCGACGCGCCCTCGGTAGTAGTCAGCCAATCCTTCAATCAGCGTCTTGAACGCTTTGCCGTCGGCTAATAGGGGCGTGATGTCACGGAAGAGGACGCCTGGTTCAGGAAAGTCCGGTACTTCCCGAATATGCGTCTGGACGAGCGTGGTTAGCTCAACCGGAAGCGTCGGCGTGGTCATGAGCGTCCCTTCTTCTTACGAGGCTGATGCCGATTACCTCGGTGGTGACCCGGAATCACAGCGGCACCACCACTGGAAACAGCCACAACGGACTCCTCCTGTGTGGCATCCTCTTCAATCTCACCACGAATCGACTTAACCTGCAGGGTGTGTTCCCGAATCCGCGCCTCGCGGTTACGGAAGACCACTTCCAGCGGCGTGGCGATGAAGATCGATGAAGCGGTGGAGATGATCATACCGATGAACAGCGCCAAAGCAATATCACGCAAGGTGCCGGCCCCCAGGAGGAACGCACCGACAAAGAGAATCGAGGCTACCGGCAAAATACCCACGACCGAGGTGTTGATGGACCGCACGAAAGTTTGGTTGACCGCAAGGTTTGCCCGCTCCTCATACGTCCACCGGCGCTGCTCAAACAGATCTTGGGTATTTTCCCGAACCTTGTCAAACACAACGACGGTGTCATAAAGCGAGTAGCCCAAAATCGTTAACAGGCCGATAACCGATGCGGGCGTCACTTCAAAACCGACGACGGCGTACACCCCGATGGTCACAATTACGTCGTGGATGAGCGCCAGGATAGCCGCCAGACCCATCCGCCACGCGCGGAAGTACAACGCCATCACAATGGTGACCAGAATAAGGAAGATACCCAACCCTTGGAGCGCCTTCTTCGACACATCGGCTCCCCAGGACGGGCCCACCGACGTCGAGGTGACTTGGTCAGCCGGCACGTCATAGGCACTGGCGAGCGCATCGCGTACCGCACGTAGCGCTTCCCCTGACGTCTGGCCATCCGTAACGGGAATATTTTCGGACTGTACCCGAATCGTGTCGGCACCTACGGTGCTCACGCGCGGCGGCTCGTTGACGCCAGCATCCTTGAGTACGCTGCGGGCGTCGTCACCGGAATTATCGGCAGTTCCGGAGATCGTAAATTCCGTACCACCGCGGAACTCGATACCGGGGTTGAGACCGCGGGTGCCTAACACGATGGCTGATATCAACATTGCAACGACCGCAATCGTGAACCACACTTTGCGGCGGGGCACGATCGGGTACGACCGCTCACCGGTGTAGAGCTCATTACCAAACTGGCTCAGGGTGATCATCGGGCATCCTCCTTTGGGGCCGATTCAGTAGCAGCAGTCGGTGCAGCGGCATCGCCGTCCTCGTGTGCAGCCGCCCGGCGGGCAGCAGCGCGGCGCTCTGCGATTGTCTGGGGATGCTCACCCCCATGGCTACGACCCCGCTTTGTCTTCGTGCGCGCAGCAGGTTCCACCCGACCGCGTCCGCGGTAGGCAGGGCTCGCCCCGAGCTCATCGGGGGCTAGGCCAGAGAAGCGGTGCCCCTCCCCGAAGAAGCGCGTGCGCACCAACAGTTCCAGCATCGGATGGGTGAACCAGAAGACGACGATGAGATCCATAAGCGTGGTTAGCCCGAGGGTGAATGCAAAGCCACGCACCCCGCCCACAGCGAGGAAATACAGCACTGCTGCCGCCAGCAGGTTCACAGCGTCGGATGCCAAGATGGTACGCCGAGCGCGCTTCCAGCCTCGCTGAACGGCAGTGCGCAGATCCGCGCCCTCACGCACCTCATCGCGAACACGTTCGAAGTAGACAATGAAGGAATCCGCAGTAATACCAATCGCCACGATGAGCCCTGCAACGCCAGGCAGCGATAGTCGGTAGCCCTGCGTGGCAGAAAGCAGGGCAATGGAGCCATACGTCAGTGCGGCGGCAACTACGAGGGAAGCCATGGTGATGAGGGACAGTCCCTTATACACCAGGAGCATATACACCATCACGAGGGCCAGGCCGATAAGCCCGGCGAGGATGCCCCGCTCAAGCTGCTCAGTACCCAGGGTGGCGGAAATCTGCTCCTCAGATTGGACCTCGAAGTTCAGCGGTAGCGAGCCGAAGCTGAGCTGTTTGGCCAGAGCATTGGCTGACTCGGAAGTGAAGTTACCGGTAATAGAGGCCTGCCCATCATTGATGACGGACTGCATTCGGGGCGCAGAAATCACCAAGCCGTCTAGCACCATGGCGAACTGGTTCCGCGGTGGCGGAAGGGTAACGAGGCGCTTGGAGCTTTCAGCGAATTGGTCGGTGCCATCGGATTTGAAGGTCAGGCTGACTTGCCAATCCCCAGTGAGGACCTGACCTTCCATTCGCGGCTGTCCCTGAGCAGACTTGATTTCGGTACCTTCGACATCGGCCGGTCCGAGGATGAACTTGCCCGTCCCTTCTTTATCGCAGGCCACGATAGGAGCCTTTGGGTCCGAGGTGATACCGCCGCGCAGGTTTTCTGGATCGGTGCAGTCTAGTTTCAGATATTCGAGCTGTACCTGTTCCGTAATCCATTTCGGATCGGAGTTATTCTCTGGCTCTCCCGCGGGTTGATCCGAGATCTTCCCATCGCCATCCGAATCGGCTAACTGCTCATAGCTGGTTGCCGCCGCAGTGTCCGCCGGGTCTGCAGTTGCAGCCGGCGTTGGGGGCGCATCAGGGGCCGCAGTGGCATCCGGCGACGGCGTAGCGGCAGAGGGGTCGCTCAACGGTGCGGGCTCAGGTGCCCCGACCTGCAGGACTGGCCGAAAACGCATGAGCGAACTTTGCCGGACCAGATCCAACGTCGCATCGGAGGGATGGCCGGGCAGCGAGACGACAATATTTTCCTGCCCCTGACGGGTGATTTCAGCTTCCGCAACGCCGGAGGCATCCACGCGCTGGCGAATAATACTGATCGCCTCGTTGATGTCATCGGGTGTAACGGCTGATCCATCCACCGTCTTGGGGGTGAGAATCAGCTGGGTTCCACCTTCCAGGTCAAGTGCCAGTTTGGGCATCCAAGAGCCGTCAGAGAATTTCGTCAGTAATCCGACGGAACTAAAAATCACCACGAGTAGAACCCCGAGCGCGGTGAGGGCCCGGATGGCGCTACGCTTTCCAGGTGGCGGCGTTTTCTTAGAGTTTCGGGAGCGCCCTGAGCGCGAAGATACTGTATTCAAGGGTGGTCTTCTTAGCGGTGTCGTTTATTTACGTTCGTCCTCAGCCGGATCGTCAGCAGGATGCGCGGTGGTAGCGTCGTCGGTGTCGCTGATCCTCTCACCGTACTCGGGTTCCCCGGCGCTCTCACTATCGACCTCTCCCTCGTCTACCTGCTCCTCAGCCGAGGCATAGGGCGGGATTTCTTCGCGGAAGATCGCATTGCGGTGCCACAGGCTCTCGTGCCCCGAGGGGGATTCTAAGGTAACCGTCTGGCCATCGATATCGACGATCGTGCCGTAAAAGCCTGAATGGGTACGCACGGATTTACCGATTTCAATTGCCTGATCCCGGGTGGCTTCCATTCGCCCTCGCTGTTTGCGGGAAACCATGGACATCACGAGCATCATGCCGCCGAAGACCAGCAGCATCATCAAAAGGGGATCCATACCATCTCTCCATTAGGTTGATCGGTCCTCCCGATTCTAAGCCAGGAGCGCGCTAAGACCAAGATTCTGAGCCTGCTGTTTGCCGACATCGCCTCATAGCCCGGGAATAGCAGCATTATCGGGGGGTGTCAGTTGCAAGTGGCGGTAGGCGGCGGCAGTGGCCATCCGCCCGCGCGGGGATCGCACGACGAACCCCTCCCTAACCAAGAAGGGCTCGGCCACGGTCTCTACTGTCTCGGCTTCCTCCCCCACCGCGACGGCTAGTGTTGTCAACCCGACTGGGCCGCCACCGAATCGGGTACACAGTGCGTGCAGCACGGCGCGATCGAGTCGGTCCAACCCGCGGGCATCAACGTCGAACAGTTCCAGCGCCCCTTCAGTGGCGCGCAAATCGAGTTGCCCATCCCCGTGTACCTGGGCCCAATCTTGCACCCGGCGCAACAGCCGGTTAGCAATACGCGGGGTACCGCGAGAGCGCGCAGCCAGAAGCGCAGCGGCTTGTGGGTCAAGTTCTGCGCCAAGCAACCGTGCCGAGCGCGTGAGTACTGCTTTCAGTTCTGGAGCCTCGTAAAACTCCAGATGGCCAGTCAAGCCAAAGCGGTCGCGCAGGGGTGCGGGGAGCAGCCCTGCGCGCGTCGTCGCCCCTACCACCGTGAATTTGGGGAGTGTGAGAGGGATTGAGGTGGCTCCGGGGCCTTTCCCGACGACGACGTCCACCCGGAAGTCTTCCATCGCCAAGTACAGCATTTCCTCGGCTGCCCGCGCGAGGCGGTGAATCTCGTCGATGAATAGGACGTCATGTTCGTTCAGGGAGGACAATATCGCGGCCAGATCACCGGCGTGTTGGACCGCAGGGCCCGAGGTGGGCCGCAGGACACCGCCAGTTTCGGCCGCAATAATCATGGCCAGAGTGGTTTTCCCAAGTCCTGGAGGTCCGCAGAGCAGAACGTGGTCGGGGGGCGTGCCGCGTTGCTGGGCGGCAGTAAGAACCAGGTCTAACTGGGCCCGCAGCTTCGGTTGGCCAACGAATTCCGCCAGACTCTGCGGGCGTAGCGCCGCCTCAGCGGCCCGTTCTAACTCCCCCGCTTGGGCATCTACGAAACGCTCACTCATGCCTACTTACCTCCGCCGGTTTGGCCACTCCCCTACTTCTTTCCCAGATATTGCAGGGCGGCGCGGAGCAGCTGGGCGGTACTCGCACCGGGGTCGGCCACGGCTGCCACAGCAGCTTCTGCCTGCGCCTGCGGCCAGCCCAAGCCAATCAGAGCATCAACCACAGCACCATCGAGTGCGGGAGCGGGCGTAACGGGCGCCGTCGTGGGCGCCGGGCCGATTTTATCTTTAAGTTCTAACGCCATCCGGGAGGCTGATTTCTTACCGATCCCCGGCACCCGTTGGAGCGCGGCGAGATCTTCGGTGGCGATGGCGGTGCGCAACTCGTCGGGCGTGTGAACAGCCAAAACGGCTAGCGCGGTGCGCGCCCCCACACCGGTCACAGTTTGCAGGGCCTGGAAGCAGAATCGTTCATCGCGGGAGTGAAAGCCGAACAGCATCATCGCATCCTGCCGGACGATAAATTCGGTTACTACTCGGGCTTCCTGCCCCTCTCGCAGATTAGCCAGCAGTGCCGGCGTCGCCTCAATTCGCATACCGAAACCACCGGCCTCCACAACACAGTGATCCAACCCTACGTGGATTACGGTTCCGCGAATATGATCGATCATTTCCACTCCTGGCGCACATATCGGTGAGGGGCGAACCACCCGTGACCGACAGCTTTCCTACCGAGGCCACGCTACCACGATTCGAACGCACGTACGAATACCTCGGGGCTCTCCCCGGATTTATTTTTGCTCCGCCTGATAGGTCTGTAGAAGGCACCCTTTACCGGGCAGATCCGGCCAGCCAAGCGCCGTGCCGAGTGGTTTTAGGGGTTCGGACGACGGCGTCCAGCCGCGCCCATACGGCCGCGACCGGCCCGGTATCCGGTCTGCCGAGCTGCGCGTTGGGCGGCCGCCCATTTCTGCTGAGCTGGGGTCTGGCTGGTCGTATCGCTGGCGACGGCACTGCCCTGACGCCACAGATGACAGATAGCTAGTGCGAGTGCGTCAGCGGCGTCCGCTGGTTGCGGAAGTTGCGCCAGCCCAAGAATACGCGCCACCATGTTCTGCACTTGCTCTTTGGGAGCGTCCCCGTAACCGGTGACGGCAGCTTTCACTTCGGAGGGAGTGTGTTGGGCGACGGTAATCCCCCGGCTGGCAGCCGCTACCATTGCCAAGCCCGCCACCTGCGCCGTCCCCATGACGGTAGAGACGTTATGTTGCGAAAAGACGCGTTCGACGACCACGATATCGGGCCGGTGGCTTTCTACCCACTCATTAAGTCCGCGAAAAATCGTAGCCAGCCGAAATTCCAGATCCTGATTCGGGTGAGAGCGAACCACGCCGGTGGCAACATAACGCGGTCGTGGAGCGCCGATACGTCCCGCTGCGGATGGGGGTGGTGACTCCACCACCCCCACACCGCAGCGGGTGAGTCCCGGATCTACTCCCAATACGCGCATAAACAGCTCAGCCCTGGGCCGTGTCTCACGCCCTACCGGGCTTATTCTTCGTTCTCGAGTTGCGCTTGGATCTCGTCCGGGATGTCGAAATTAGCGAAGACATTCTGGACGTCGTCGCAGTCTTCGAGCGCGTCGACCAGGCGCATGCATTTGCGGGCGCCTTCGAGGTCCAGCTGGACCTGCGTGGCGGGAACGAACTGGGGTTCAGCCGAGTCGTATTCGTAGCCAGCTTCTTGCAAAGCACTGCGTACCGCGAATACGTCGGTGGCCTCGCTTAGAATCTGGAAAACATCACCCTGATCTTCTACTTCTTCAGCGCCGGCGTCCAAGACGGCGGTGAGGATGTCATCTTCGGTTACGCCGTCAGCCTTGGGAACAATGACGACGCCCTTGCGCGTGAACAGGTAGGACACGCTCCCGGGGTCAGCAAGGCTGCCGTTATTGCGGGTGAGGGCTACGCGTACATCGGAGGCGGCACGGTTACGGTTATCGGTGAGACATTCAATGAGGAAGGCGACGCCGCTCGGCCCGTAGCCCTCATACATGATGGTCTCCCAGTCCGCGCCCCCGGTCTCTTCACCGGAGCCGCGCTTGACGGCACGCTCGATATTGTCGGCGGGAACTGAATTGCGTTTCGCCTTCTGGATCGCGTCAAAGAGAGTGGGGTTGCCAGCGGGGTCGCCGCCGCCGGTGCGGGCTGCGACCTCGATATTTTTAATCAGCCGGGCAAAGAGCTTGCCCCGTTTTGCATCCAGGGCTGCCTTCTTATGTTTGGTCGTCGCCCACTTAGAGTGACCTGACATTGAGTTATCTCCGTTCGATGCGTATATTCCGCGCCTATTGTACCGCCCCGCTGACCTGCCCGGCTTCCCAGCGTGGCGTGACTATTCCGTAAAGTGGGTTCGCTGCCCATCCCAGTGGGGATAGAGGCGGTCCAGTAGCTCAACTAGGCCGCGTGGATGAACGGCCTCGCCGCGTTCCTGCCGCTGTCTGAGTTCATCCGGAGTCATCCATGCAATATCGTCGAGTAGCTCGTGTTCGGATTCGGTCCAGCCACTCATATCGATTCCGGTGTCAACAGGCAGGTAGGCCAAATAGAACTCCTCTTTACCGATTACTGTTCCGGCCACGAATTCGAAGGGAGCCCGGCGGGTCGCAACCGGCCCGATGAGAGCGTCGGCAGCCACCCGGATACCGGCTTCTTCCCACAGTTCTCGCGCCGCGGTTTCTCGCAAAGTCTCGCCGGGTTCCACTCCCCCACCGACGGTAAACCAGAAGGGTGCTTCGGGCAGATCCGGATCATGCCCGCGCAAGAGCAGGACTGCTCCGTCGGCACGGAAGGGAAGAACTCGCCCAGCCGTCCGCTCCGGCAGCGCAGTGCGCCCGGCGTCCGCGCGCAGATGCACGCGCATTCCGGGTGGCTGAGACAGATCGGCGTCAAACATTTCCGGATAGGGAGCATGGCCGGTCAGCCGCAGTAGCCGCACAAACCAATTCCGTCTAAGTTTACGCACCCGCTCGACGCGGCCATCGTGGAACGTACGTGCCAGGCCGGCGTGATACCACACGCTAGTGAGCTCATTCCATTGAGGGCCATCAGGGATGACGTCGCTCAGCTGCGTCAATACAGCGGTGAGGCGGCTCTCAGCCAATGCCCGCTCACTGGCTGTGGCCGGATACTTCAGGGGTTCTTTTTCCAGGCCGTCGCCCACCACTGGGCCGGCGTGGTCCAAGCATTCACTGGCGGCATCAGCCAGCAGCACTGCCTCCGCCGGGCCCAGTTGCCCGCTGACAGCTAAGGTATGTGCAGCAACTGCGCGGCGCACCAGGTGGGTATCGAGGGCATGCCGCGCGGCGATTAGAGTCTGGTGGAGCCGGTCGATACGCCGCGCAAGCGTCACGGCCCACCACGCCACCGCCACAACAACGATGATGGCTAGAGCGAGCACGGTGATCTGGAGCGGGCTCATACCTCGGTCTCCTGTCCGCCAGCGGCCATATCCGGCCTATCAATATTCGCGGTGACCGCAAAGTCGTAGACCGCGAGGATTCTGCGCCCTACCGATTCCCAGTCGAATTGCTGCTGCCACTGCTGGGCACGCAGGGCCATCGCCTCCCGCTCACCTGCTGGCCGCGCCAGCGCGGCATTCACAACCCGGGCCAGATCAGCGCCGTCGCCAGTGCGAAAAAGATCTCCCGCCCGCCCATTGTCAAGGACATCGCGAAAGGCCTGAATATCGGAGGCGACTACATGGGCGCCTCCGGCCATTGCTTCTACCAACACAATGCCAAAGGATTCCCCACCGGTCTGCGGAGCGGTGTAGATATCAGCGGAGGCGAATAGCTCTACTTTTGCTGCCTCGCTGAGCCCACCGAGGAACGTCACGTTCGCTGCGTAGGGCGCCAAGGCTTCACGTACGGCAGTAGCGGTGCCTCGCCCGGCAATGAGGAACCTAGCCTGGGGGTGTGTAGCTAGTATCTGGGGGATAGCGTCCGCAAGCACCGGCAGGCCCTTGCGCGGTTCATCAAGCCGGCCGAGAAAACAAATAACCGGCGGGTTGTTGGCCCCATACCGTCTCCCGGCCCACTGTGGCCGCGCCTCGCCGTGAAAGTGCGCGAGGGCGACGCCGTTCGGGATGATGACGGGGCTGAGGCCCAGATGTTCGACGACGGTGCGGCGCGCCTCAGCGGAGACTGCAATAGGGGCGGTGATTGCGTCCAAGAGTGGCTGCAGTACCGGGCGCAGCGCCCACATGGTGCGACTGCGGGCCTGGTTAGAGTGAAAGGTCGCCACAATCGGGACTTCCGCCGCCCGCAAGGTGAGCATCCCCACTGAGGGGACCAGTGGCTCATGGATATGAACGACGTCGAAACCCCCTTCGCTGAGCCAGCTGTTGACCCGAGCTGACACGAGTGGGCCAATACTTAACCGCGCTACGGACCCGTTGTACGGGATCGCAACCGACTTACCGGTGGAGACAACGTAGTCGGGAACGTCGGTGCCTTCGTCTGCCGGCGCCAGCACCGAGACCTCATGGCCGTGGTTGATCAGCCAGTCAGCGAGATCACGGATATGGAACTGTACCCCTCCGGGGACGTCAAAACTGTAGGGGCTGACGATACCGACCTTCATCTACGCCCCCTGCTTTTCGCGTATGCGAGCGAGGTCAAGGTCAGCATCGAAAACCGGCTGCAACATATGCCAATGCAGTGGACGTGCCCGCAGGTAGTCACTGAGCCGCCCGGTCCACTGGGTGGTGAGGTCGGCGACGGCGTCCTCGCCGCGCGCGCTGGTGGTCAGTGGTCCAAAGAATTCTAGCGCCATCCCCCACCGGGCGCCGGCCTGCCGGGCCCGCTCACCGGTCAGCCGAAGATGGCGGGAGCCGACGAAGTACAGGGGCAGACCGGTGGCGGCAGCGAGTGCGGCGGGCCCGGCTGCCACTCGGGCAGGCTGATCCGTGATGGTGGCGGGCATTCCGCTGCGGGTGAGGTCCCGGTCGGCCAGCAGGCAC
Organism: Actinomycetes bacterium; assembly: GCA_023387755.1. Taxonomy (GTDB): domain Bacteria; phylum Actinomycetota; class Actinomycetes; order Actinomycetales; family Actinomycetaceae; genus Bowdeniella. Next base: position 24,508 of record JAEWHO010000038.1, read on the forward strand.
ACCAGATGGCGTTGCTGCCGGCTGCGGCTGATTAACTGCCGGAAGACATTGCCGTCGTCGAGCGGGATAATGCTCATGCCGACGTCTTCGCGCAGGCGCACGAACTCGTGGAAGAGTTCTTCGGGCTGCAGGTGTTCTGCCACGGTGAGCACCGGGGCGAGGTGGCGGCTGGCCCAGGCCCCGGCAAGATCCCAGTTGCCCAAATGCCCGAGCACTATGATGGCCGACTTTTCCTGCAGGTGTTCGCGCAGCTCGGCCGGGGGGTTCGCAACCACGCGCGCGTCGATCTGGGCCGGGGTGAGAGCTGGCAAATAGAGAGCCTCAGCGTAGTAGCGGAAGTAATTGCGTAAGGCCCGCCTGCTCCCGGAACGAGTATGGCTGGCGGCCTGGGGCCGAATGGTGGCGAGATTTTTCTCCAGTTGCTGCACCCCGCTCCCCCGGGCCAGCCAGGTGGCGAATGCGGCGGCGTCGGCAGCGGCGCGGACGGTAGGTTCCGGCAGTCGAGGAGCCCACCGGAATGCGGTTGTTAATGCACGCGGAACGAGATTCACAGCAGCCCCATTCAGCGAGAATTCGTCGTTTGTGAGTAGACCGCCCAGATACGTTGGCCCACGGTTATAGCGGCGGCTACCGCGAGATACGCCAACGCTACGACCAGCACCCATGCAGGCAAACCCAGCCCCACTGCAAAGGCCGCGACCAGTGAGATGAGGAGTCGGTCTGATCGTTCCGCGATCCCGACGGCGGCGCTGTAGCCACCTGCTTCAGCGCGGGCGCGCGCATAGGGTACGACGCCGCCGAGGACGGTGGCAGCCAGCGCGGCAATGAGGCCCGCCGTGCTGGCCGAGCTGGGGTGGAACGCAAAATATAGGACGAAGGCCGTGAAGATGGCTCCATCGGTGATGCGGTCCAGGGTGGAATCCAGGAAAGCCCCAAAAAAGGATTCCTGCCCGGCTAGGCGGGCCATGGTGCCGTCAAGGGAGTCAGCAAAGACTATAAACCCGATGGTGAGGGGGCCGGCAACCAGATGCCCGCTGGGCAGCAGAGCAAGAGCGGCGATACTGGCAGCTAGCGTTCCAGTGATGGTCACGCTGTTCGGGCTGACGCCGGCCTTGTTCAGTAGGCGTGCCGGCGGGGTGCAGATTGCGCGGGTAAAACCCCGTCCGTGCTGACCTAACATGCCCCCTCGCATTCCCTCCACGTGCGGGCAAGGAGATCGCGCGTATCAGCAAGCAACTGCGGGACCGCTTTAGTTTGGGCAATAATCGGGAAGAAATTCGCATCCCCGCTCCAGCGGGGCACCACATGCTGATGGAGGTGGGCGGCGATCCCTGCGCCAGCCACCGCCCCCTGGTTCATGCCCATATTGAATCCGTCGGGGCTACTAGCCTTCTGCAGCACGCGTACCGCCGTCGCCGTCATCTCCCCAAATTCCACCCGCTCTGCCGCGGTGAGGTCCACGTACAGCGGGATATGCCGGTAAGGGCAGATGAGTAGGTGCCCGGGATTGTAGGGGTAGAGATTCATGACGGCGAAGCAGTGTTCACCGCGCGCAATAATGAGGGCAGACTCATCATCGCCACGCTGCGGGCCAGCGCAAAACGGGCAGGCCAGCTCCCCTTCCTGGTGATGGCTGTCAATATAGGCCATCCGGTGGGGCGTCCACAGGCGTTGGAAGGCGTCAGGCCCGCCTGCGAATGTGCTGCTCGGCTCGGCTTCGCAGTCCACGGTTAGTTAAGCCCCGCAGTGTAATCGTCGTCATTACGCCGCGCCTGGATGAACGCTACAATCTCGCGCACGGCCTGCTCTACGGGCACGGTATTGCGCTGGTCACCGCCGCGGTAGCGGAAGGATACCGCGCCGGCTTCCTCATCCTCTCCCCCGGCAATGAGGGTGAAAGGAATCTTATCCTTGGCGGCTTTGCGGATCTTTTTACCGAAGCGGTCATCGCTATCGTCGATCTCCACGCGCACACCGTGTTCCCGCAGGGCGGCCGCTACCTTTTCCAAATGCGGGATGAAGGTGTCAGCCACCGGCACACAACGCACCTGCACGGGGGCAAGCCAGGCAGGGAAGGCACCGGCGTAGTGTTCGGTGAGAATGGCGAAGAAACGCTCGATGGCTCCGAACAGGGCCCGGTGGATCATCACTGGCCGCTGGCGCGAGCCGTCAGCAGCGGTGTACTCCAACTCGAAGCGTTCGGGGAGGTTGAAGTCCAACTGGATGGTCGACATCTGCCAGGTGCGGCCGATCGCATCCTTGGCTTGGACCGAGATCTTGGGGCCGTAGAAGGCGGCGCCGCCCGGATCCGGGACCAGGGTGAGCCCGGAGGCAGTCGCTACCTCTTCCAGGGTGCGGGTGGCTTCCTCCCACACGTCGTCATCGCCCACAAATTTTTCGGGATTCTTGGTGGACAGCTCCAGATAGAAGTCGTCCAGCCCGTAATCCTTCAGCAGCTGCAGCACGAAGGTGAGCAGTGAGGTCAGCTCATCTTTCATCTGCTCCCGGGTGCAGTAAATATGGGCGTCGTCCTGCGTGAACCCGCGGGCGCGCGCAAGCCCGTGCACCACGCCGGACTTCTCATACCGGTAGACGGTCCCGAACTCAAAGAGCCGCAGCGGCAGCTCCCGGTAGGACCGGCCCCGGGATTTGAAGATCAGGTTGTGCATCGGGCAGTTCATGGGTTTCAGGTAGTAGTCCTGCCCCTGTTTAGTGACCTGCCCGGTTTCCGGATCTCGTTCCTCATCCAGGTGCATAGGCGGGTACATGCCGTCCCGATACCATTCCAGGTGCCCGGAGGTCTGGAAAAGCTTTTCCTTGGTGATGTGGGGGCTGTAAACGAATTCGTAGCCCTCTTGCACGTGCCGACGCCGCGAGTATTCCTCCATCTCCATGCGGATAATGCCGCCCTTGGGGTGGAAGGTAGCGAGCCCCGAGCCGATCTCGTCCGGGAAGGAGAACAAGTCGAGTTCGGTACCGAGCTTGCGGTGGTCACGGCGCTCAGCCTCGGCCAGGCGTTCCTGGTAGGCCTTCAGATCTGCTTTGGATGCCCAGGCGGTGCCGTAGATGCGCTGCAGCTGCGGGTTCTTTTCGCTACCGCGCCAGTAGGCGGCTGCCGAACGCATAAGTGCGAAGCCGTTGCCGATCAGTTTAGTGCTGGGTAGGTGCGGGCCGCGGCAGAGATCTTTCCAGGCAACTTCCCCGTTGCGACGGACATTGTCGTACATGGTCAGTTGGCCGGCACCCACCTCGACCGAGGCACCTTCGGCAGCAGAGTCGGCGCCGGCACCTTTCAGACCAATGAGTTCGAGTTTGTAGGGCTGGTCGGTAAGCTCAGCGCGGGCGTCGTCGTCGGAAATATCCCGACGGCGGAAGGTCTGGCCTTCTTTGACGATCCGGGCCATAGATTTCTCAATGGCACGCAAATCCTCGGGGGTGAAGGCGGGTACGCCGCCGAAGTCATAGTAGAACCCGTCGGTGATGGGTGGGCCGATGCCGAGGTCTACCTGCGGGTAGATCTCCTGTACGGCCTGGGCCAGCACGTGGGCGCAGGAGTGGCGCAGGATGGACAGGCCCTCCTCACTATCGAGGGTAATGGCCTCGACGGTGGCATCGGCGGGGATGGTGCGGAAAAGGTCCTGCGCCTCGCCGTTGACGCGCATGGCCACAACCTCACGTTTCCCCTCGAAAAGCGTCGTGCCGGTGGTGCCTTCTTCCAGCTGTTGGGATTCGCCATTGACGACCACCTGAATTGCAGACACCTGAACTCCTTATGACATGCGGGGACAATTGGCACTGGGCTAGTGCCGTTGTCAGTCTAACGCACCAGCCCAGTAGACAGGGGACGCGGCCGGAGCACGAACCGTAAAAGGAAAACCCCTCCCGGACTTACCCGGGAGGGGCGATTGAGGTGGGTACGGGATTCGAACCCGTGTATACGGCTTTGCAGGCCGCTGCCTCGCCTCTCGGCCAACCCACCATCGGCACGGCGTTGGCCGAACCTGGAGCGGATGACGGGACTCGAACCCGCGACCCTCACCTTGGCAAGGTGATGCTCTACCAACTGAGCCACATCCGCAAACCGGGATTCCCCGGAAGATCGGCGGTGGTGGGCGATACTGGGTTCGAACCAGTGACCTCTTCCGTGTCAGGGAAGCGCGCTACCACTGCGCCAATCGCCCTTATGCGATCCGCCGATCCGTGGGCGATACTGGGTTCGAACCAGTGACCTCTTCCGTGTGAAGGAAGCGCGCTACCACTGCGCCAATCGCCCGGCGGTGCCATCGCTACACAAAGGAAGCGTACAGATTTCCTTTGCTGTAAACCTGGTGTTAACCGGATCCAGTAACTGATAGTAGCAATGAATTACTACCACCACCTACTCGCATCAGCCGAAACCAATGCTGGAGCGGATGACGGGACTCGAACCCGCGACCCTCACCTTGGCAAGGTGATGCTCTACCAACTGAGCCACATCCGCATGCTGCGTTCGCAACGCTTGTTTATCTTAGACCGCTTCCCTCAGGTCGGTCAAAGCAGCGCTATGTGCCTCGCAGCACACCCAATAGTTTTAGCGGGTTTCGAGGGCTTTAACGTAGGCTTCACCGTCTCGCCGGAAGCCAATTTTGCCGTAGTAATCCGGCCCATCCGGGCGGGTACGTACCCGCTGGAAACCGTGCGTGGTGAACCATGCGGAGTCAGCGAATACGAATTCGCCGGGGGTGAAGTCACGGTACTTTTCAGTCACGTAATCTAGGTCGATCTGGGCGGTGTGCTCGCCGGCGTCGTGGGCAAAGACATATCCCACGGTCTCACTACCCCGCATGATGAGGAAGGCATGATCGGAGCGTTGCGGCAGCGTGCCGGGATCGCATCCAGGGTTGAACTTCGCAATGTCACGGGCGTGTTCGCGCAGCAGAACCTGCAGGTAGGGATTGTCAGGCGCTAGGTCCACTACCTGGTAGCTGGCGTCGTCGTGACGCGTGTGCAGTAGCCGCCATAGGTTAATAATCTGGATAGCCGCCAGCACCACGTTAAGCCCTACCATGGGCCATACGCCCACGATGGCGTTGTAAATGATGTGGATAATACAGCCGACCAGATTAATGACACGCAGCCGCATAATTCGCTGCTGCATCATCGAGACCACCAAAATAAGTGATCCCAGCCAACCAAAAATCTCCAACCAGGGCACCGGGGAAACCTCCTTGTCGGCCACCCTGTTACGGCTATCGCCGTAGCAGAGCGAGAGGTGTATGGGGCATAACCGCCCCGCTAAAAACCAGCCTTAATTGTCACATGCAGGGTGCATTGCAGGTGCCAAGCAACCGGGCGGCGTAGGTCACGTGGGCGGCAACACACGCCGTCGTGGCGCGCTTACTGGCGCAATTCGTGCCACTGTAAAGCTATGGAAATATGGCCTGGCAACCCCTATCCGCTCGGCGCAACCTTCGACGGAACCGGCACTAACTTTGCCCTCTATTCGCGGGCTGCCGAGCGCGTTGAACTGTGCTTGATTGACGATGATTTCCAGGAAAATCGGATCGAATTGACCGAAGTGGATCACTACGTTTGGCACGCCTATATCCCCAGCGTGCAGCCGGGCACCCGGTATGGTTACCGCGTTTATGGCCCCTTTGATCCCGAGCGCGGGCACCGCTGCGACCCCTCAAAACTTTTGTTGGATCCTTATGCCAAGGCAATCGATGGCGGCATTGATGGTGATGAGTCTCTCTACTCCTACTGTTTCGCCGATCCTTCCACATCTAACCCTGCCGATTCCCTCGGCCACGGGATGCTCTCGGTCGTCATCAACCCGTATTTCGACTGGGGCCACGACCGACCGCCCCGACACGAGTACCATCAGTCGATCATTTACGAGACCCATGTCAAGGGAATGACGGCACTGCATCCACGCGTCCCGGAGGAGCTGCGCGGCACCTACGCAGGCATGGCTCATCCGGCGATTATTGACCATCTAGTGGACCTCGGGATCACCGCCGTCGAACTCATGCCAATCCATCAATTTGTGGATGATCCGCACCTGCAGGAACGCGGCCTGCACAACTATTGGGGGTACAACACGATAGGCTTCTTCGCACCCCATAATGCCTACGCGGCCTATGGCACGCGCGGCCAGCAGGTGCAGGAGTTCAAGGGTTTAGTTAAGGCCCTGCATGAGGCAGACATTGAGGTAATCCTCGACGTCGTCTACAACCACACGGCCGAAGGTAACCACCTCGGCCCCACCCTCTCCTTCCGCGGCATCGATAACGCCTCCTATTACCGCCTCGTCGATGCCGACCCCACCCACTATTTCGATACCACCGGCACCGGGAACTCCCTACTCATGCGCTCCCCCGCCGTTCTGCAGCTGATTATGGATTCGCTGCGCTACTGGGTGGAGGAAATGCATGTGGACGGCTTCCGATTTGACCTTGCTTCCACCCTGGCGCGTCAGTTCCACGAGGTGGATCGGCTCTCGGTTTTCTTTGACTTGGTGCAGCAAGATCCCATTATCTCGCAGGTGAAACTCATCGCCGAGCCGTGGGACTTAGGTGACGGCGGATATCAGGTCGGGGGCTTTCCACCCCTGTGGACGGAGTGGAACGGGAAGTTCCGGGATACCGTCCGGGACTTCTGGCGAGGAGAGCCCGCAGTGCTCAGTGAATTCGCCTCCCGTATCACCGGGTCAGCGGATCTGTATGAGCATTCCGGGCGCCGTCCGGTCGCCTCGATCAACTTCGTCACCGCCCACGATGGTTTCACCCTGCGTGACCTGGTTTCCTATAACGAAAAACACAATGAGGCCAACGGGGAAGGCAATGGCGACGGCGAATCCCACAACCGCTCCTGGAACTGCGGCGCGGAGGGGCCCAGCGACGATCCGAGTATCAACCGGCTGCGTGCCCGCCAGCAACGCAATTTCCTCACCACCCTCTTCGCCTCCCAGGGCGTGCCTATGCTCTGCCACGGAGACGAGCTGGGACGCAGTCAGCAGGGAAATAACAACACTTACTGCCAAGACACCGCCCTCGCGTGGATCGATTGGGACCTCTCCCCCGCCAATGAATCACTCCTGGACTTCACGCGCAAGCTCATCCAGCTGCGCAAAGACCATCCCGTCTTCCGGCGGCGGCGGTTCTTTGCCGGGGAACCCACTCACGGCGGAGAGAGCGATCTAGGCGATATCGAATGGTTCACTCCCTCAGCCCAGTCGATGCGCGATGAGGACTGGCAGACGTCCTACGCTCGCTCGATAATGGTCTTCCTCAATGGGCGAGCCATCCCCGAACCCGATCATCGTGGCCAGCCGATCATTGACGACTCTTTCCTCATCCTGTTTAACGCGGCCGATGAGGCGATCACCTTCACCGTTCCCGATAAGACCTTCGGGACAGCGTGGGAGGTGGTGCTGGACACGAACTCCTCCAGCACCTGGGGAACGCCCGTGGCTCCCGGCGGAACCGTGCAGGTAGAGGGACGGTCGGTGACCTATCTGCGCACCATGACCCAGGAAGAATCCGCTGAAAGCCACGCTACCCAACGTGTTGATCTGGCAGATCAGGGCGAGGCAGGTGCAGAAAAGCGTAATCCCGACGACGGCACAACTCCCCTATCCGACGAGCCGGCCTGCCTCAGTGGACCCGCAGGTGAACCGATCTGTGGGACGGACCGCGCCACCTAAATATCTCCCTTAAATGTTTTCCCCGCGAGCCGATGAAGAAGGACGAATGAGAGTCCATCGGCCCGCGGGGAAAATCGCCCACGTTCGGAGGTTTGTCGAAACATTCCTCGCCAACACAGGCAAGCCTAACATAATTGCGTGAGGCATGTCTAGCATTAATTGCTTTCTGTTTTTGACTACGGGTTCGCCCTACTCTCGGCGCGGCATCCCAATGGAGGAGTGCTGGTGTTCTAGTCTGAACGGGTGAGTGAGATTCCCAGCGATTTTCGCACTGCTTTGGAATCGCTGCGTGGGCACGAGCTGCGGACAGAAATCACCCTACGAGAAATCCCGGGGCCCACCCGGTTAGCGCCGTATGCGGCCGCGCTCAACGCCGAAATAGCTGGTTCTGAGGATGCCTTGGCTGGGCACGGCACTTTCGTTGTTCTCTACGATCCCGCAGGCCAGGGGGCATGGCATGGTGACTTTCGCATTATCGTCATGGTGAAAGCCCCCATGGATGAGGAGGTCGCCTCCGACCCGCTGCTCGGTGAGGTGGGGTGGTCCTGGCTCATGAGCTCATTGGACGACGCCGGCGCTGGCTTCCATCACGCCTCCGGTACAGTGACTCGGGTACTGAGTGAGTCCTTTGGGGGGCTCCAGTTATTCAGCCAGAGTGTAGAAATGGAAATCCGGGGATCGTGGACCCCGAACACCACAGACCTAGGACCGCATTTGCAAGCATGGCTCGGACTGTTAGAGACTAGCGCTGGTCTAGATCCGCTACCCCGAATACTTCCCGCCCATGGCCGAACGAACCTCCACTAAGACTGACTCCACACTTCCACTTCTTCAGGTGCCGGTCGGAGGTATCCCTGCGCTCATTTCAACTCCCATGGAGTTGGCGGACTATGTTGCCGCGGTGGCAGCGGGAAGCGGTCCCTTCGCAGTCGATACCGAACGGGCCGCGGGTTTTCGCTACGGGCACGACGCCTACCTCGTGCAGGTCAAAAGAGATGGGGCAGGGATCGGCCTGATCGATCCCCAGGCGCTACCAGATCTCAGTTCCCTTGCGAGCGCGGCTGCCGATACTCCGTGGATCCTCCATTCGGCCGCCCAGGACCTCCCCTGCCTGCGCCCCCTGGGAATGATCCCGCAACAGCTGTATGACACTGAGTTGGCCGCCCGTATGCTCGGCGATCAGCGCGTATCCCTCGGTGCCGTAGTCGAGCGTGAATTAGGCTTACGGCTCGCTAAGGAACATTCTGCTGCTGACTGGTCGACCCGCCCGCTACCTACCGACTGGCTCGCCTATGCGGCACTCGACGTCGAACTCCTCGAACAGGTGCGTGCCGCCCAGGTTGAGCGTCTGCGTAAAGCCGGAAAACTCGCGTGGGCGGAAGCGGAGTTTGAGGCAGTACGGACCGCCGAGCCTAAACCGGCCAAGACCCAGCAATGGCGGCGTATTTCACACCTGAGCCGGGTGCGAACGCCCCGGGCCTTAGCGATGGCCCGGGAGCTGTGGTACGAGCGGGACGCCGTTGCCCAGCAACTCGATATTCACCCTACCCGGCTGATGTCTGATGCCCAACTGTTGGAGATCGTGCTGGCGCAGGCGCGCACCACCCGGCAGATCAAACGTGTTCTCAATAGCCACCGCAACCTGGCGGAACGGTGGTTGGCTGCGATCAATCGGGCGCGTGAACTCCCCTTTGACCAACTCCCCTCTCGGAGGGTCAGTCGTAGTGGGGGTATCCCCGATCCGCGCCGATGGGGCCAGAATCATGCCCAGGCTCTTGGGCGCTTACAGGCGATCCGTGCGGTAGCTGCTCAGGTGGGCGATGCGCATAGTATGCCGGCAGAAATTGTGCTCACTCCGGCCCATCAGCGTCTGCTGGCGTGGGTGGAGATCCCTGCAAACACCGCGTCGGTATGTGCAGCTTTACAGGAGATGGGGGCACGCTCGTGGCAGATTGCACTGGTCACTGAGCCGATTGCACACGCCCTGGCACAGCTCGATTAGCTCAAAGCAACCGAATGTCCACTACCAGGTGGCCTACCGCGGCGTCGGGACTCCACAGTTAGCGCGGGCGGATTACAGGCCCGGTTGCTGACGGCGGCTAGGCGGGTGGAATCGCATAAACTTCCGCCACTGGTTGGCATATGCCGCGGCAATATATCCCCACCGTTTCAGGGAGCGCTCATCTTTGTTTAGCAGCGGCCCACTCACTTTACCCTGAGCCACCAGGCGCGCGATACGGGACCGCTGGCCCGGCGTGTACAGCGATAGCAGAGAGATCGGCACAACGGTGTAAAGCCGCTCTTCGGTCAGAAGATCGAGCCCGGTGAGGGTTTCGCCGTCCACCCAATCTCGCAGATAGTAGCGAGCCGGATTCGCTCCCGCAGCGGTCAGATAGTGGTGGGCGCGGCCCAAGCGCGCGTTCATTTCAAAGATGAGCGCTTGCCCGGTGCGGGGATCGACTTTGACGTCAAAACAGGCGAAACCGTGCCAACCGATGTGCTCAAGGATACGGCGAGCATGCCCAATGAGCGCCTCATCAACCTCCGTGATAATCGCGGCCGAGTTGCCAATTGCAGAAGGCGCATGTTCTTCCAGGAGCACCCGGCCCATGCCTGCGAAGACGACGCGCCCATCCTGGGCGTATAGATTTGCCACCCGCATCTGTGAGTCAGCACCCGGGATATATTCCTGGAGCAGGAAGTCACCGGTATAGCCTGCCTCGTCGGCGGCCTGCAGAGCGGCGCGCGTAGCGGCCGGATCAGCGAAGGTAAACACCTTCTTTTTCCCCGGGAACTCCACCCGGTGATACGCCGGGGTATCAACTGCTTTCCCCACCAGGGGGTAGGTGAGGGTGGAATCATCAAAATCTTGGCCGAATGAGCGGACAATGCTGCGCGGATGGGGAATGTTCAGCTCAGCACACAGGGCGCTGAAGGCAGCCTTATCGGTAACGGCTTCGATCGCGTCCCACTGCGGATAGGGCACGATCCAGCGAGCCGGTAGCTCGTCTCGCAGCTGGACCAACATCTGCACATTCCAGTCCGCACTGGCCAGGCAGATAATATGCGCGGCGTCGGTGAATTCGGCGTCGAGAGCGCGCAGTCGATCAGCTAGGACCTCCCGCTGTTCCATATCTGGTTCGACAATGAGGCGGCTGATCGTTGAGTCTCGGACAATACCTCCACCAAAGGCGGAAATGATAACGGGTTTACGCCCGGTCTCTTGGTAGAAAGCGCGGGCGATGGAATAGCTGCCGATGTCGCCACCGAGGACTACCGCCTGTACCTGGGACCAGTGTGAAGATGTTGGATGCACGGTTCGATCCTACCCGGCGGTCGGGGTCTGCCCCATCTGGCGGGCCGCATAGCGCACCCGCCCGGCAGTAGCTGCGGCTGGGCACCGTTAGAAGGTTTGAATATCGCGGTCCCGGAAGATCTCACGCACCTGTTCGACCTGCTCAGCTGGTGGTGGCTGGGTACTCCCCAGTTGGTAATCCAACCCCAGTTCATCCCATTTATCGCGCCCCATTTGGTGGAACGGAAGCACCTCGAGTCGGTGGACGGCCCCCCAGCGGGCTACCTGGTCGGCGATACGGCGCACGTTATCGAGGTCATCGGTGAGCCCAGGAACAAGGACGAACCGGATCCACATGGCAATGGCATTATCGTTTAGGCGGTTGCCGAAGGCGATGGTGGGGGCCAAGGGACGGCCGGTCACTTTCTCATAGGTGTCAGGGTTGCCACTCTTAAAGTCGAGCAGGACGAGATCGAGATTATCCATCATCTCGTCGCTCAGGTTCGCTCCCAGATACCCGGAGGTGTCGATGGCCGTGTGCACGCCGCTATCGTGGCAGCCACGCAGCATGCGGGCTAGGAAGGCCGGCTGCATCAGGGGTTCCCCGCCGGAGAAGGTCACGCCCCCCAAGGTGGCGTCAAAGACGGGCCGATAGCGCACTATACGCGCGAGGAGGTCATCGGCCGCGACCGCCTGCCCATCGCGCATCTTGAGAGTGTCCGGATTGTGGCAATACAAGCAGCGCAGTGGGCATCCGGCCAGGAATACGGTCATCCGGGTGCCGGGCCCGTCGACGGCAGTCACCAGCTCCCAGGAATGCATTGATCCGATGGCCCCGGCCCGCACGGCAGCTAGATGTTCGCTGCGGGACATGAGCGGGGCCTGCCCGATCCCAGCGAGCCCTGCCGCTCCGCGTAAGCGAGGGACGTCGTCGCCGGAGGGTTCCATGCGCACTTCCCCGGTGACGCCGTCACTGCCGCCGCCCTCCAAGGTGGCATGGGGGTGGAGAGCAGCGACCGGGTCGGGTGGCAGCGTGGATGAGGTCAGGTCCGCTGCCGCCCGCCCGGTCGATGATGAAGGAGTCAAGGACTTAGCAGGACTCGTGGAAAGTACGCGAGATAACGTCGAGCTGCTGTTCGCGGGTCAGACGCACGAAGTTCACGGCGTAGCCCGAAACGCGCACGGTCAGCTGCGGGTACTTCTCCGGGTGCTCCATCGCGTCCACGAGGGTATCGCGGGAAAGCACGTTGATATTCGCGTGGTAGAGCCCCTTCACCCCGCCGGTGGAACCACGGGATGCCTTCATGGAGGCTAGGCGCTCGTCATAGGTTTTCGTTGCCATGGGTAAATCAGCCCTTCTTGATGAAGCCGGCATCCATAATGCCGACGAGGTTGGTGACTTGTTCCTCGCGGTTCCGTCCCAGAGAGGACGGCACGATGGTGTTGGTTAGCGAGATACCGTCGAGAGCGTCGTCGTAATCGAGTTTGCCCACTGACAGCATGGAGGCGAGCATCCCGTGGGTGTCCGCACCGTTAGCCGGGTTGGCACCGGGTGCGAAGGGAGTGCCGGCCTTATGGCCACACGGGAAGCTGCCGGTTGCCTTGCCGTAGACCACATTGGAGGTGATGGTCAGGACGGACTGGGTCGGGATGGCGTCCCGGTACATCGGAATTTCCTTGATCTTCGCCATGATCATGTGGACGATGGTGGCCGCAATATCGTCAGCCCGGTCATCGTCATTGCCATAGCGCGGGAAATCGCCTTCGGTGATGTAGTCGATGATCAGGCCGGTTTCGTCCCGCACCGGCGTGACGGTCGCGTACTTAATGGCGGAGAGCGAGTCAGCCACGATGGACAGCCCGGCAATACCGCATCCCATGGTGCGGATAATCTCCGAGTCGTGCAGGGCCATTTCCATGGCCTCATAGGCGTAGCGGTCGTGGCACCAGTGGATGATGTTGAGGGCTTCAACGTAGGTGCCGATCACCCAGTCAAGCATCTCTTCATACTTTTGCCACACTTCGTCAAAGTCCAGGGGTCCACTGCCCTGGATCGGCTCGTATCCGGCCACAACCTGCTTGCCAGACACCTCGTCGCGGCCGCCATTCATGGCGTACAGCAGCGCCTTGGCAGCATTAACGCGCGCGCCAAAGAACTGCATCTGCTTGCCCACTTCCATGGGTGAAACACAGCAGGCGATAGCGGCGTCGTCGCCCCAGTGACCACGGATCTGATCGTCAGCCTCGTACTGCAGGGAGGAGGTCTCGATGGACACCTCGGCGCAGAAACGCTTGTAGCCTTCGGGTAGGCGTTCGGACCAGAAGATGGTGATATTGGGTTCCGGTGCCGGGCCCAGGTTCATGAGGGTTTGCAGCAGCCGGAAGCTGGTCTTGGTAACCAGGGTGCGCCCGTCGCGGCCGAAACCGCCGTCCGACCAGGTGGCCCAGTAGGGGTCACCGGAGAAAATGGCATCGTAATCGATGGTGCGCAAGAAGCGGACGATCCGCAGTTTGATCACCAGCTGATCGATGATCTCCTGGGCGTCTTCCTCGGTGATGATACCGGCGGCCAGATCCCGTTCGAAGTAGATATCGAAGAATCCAGACAGGCGGCCGATCGACATGGCTGCGCCGTCCTGGCTCTTAATCGAAGCGAGGTAACCGAAGTAGGTCCACTGCACGGCTTCCTGGGCCGTGGCGGCGGGGCGGCCGATGTCGAACCCGTAGGATTCGGCCATCACCTTAAGCTTCTTCAGCGCCTTAATCTGTTCGGCGTGTTCTTCACGGTAGCGGGCCCAGTGCTCGGTGAAGGGTTTATCGGCAACCGAGTCCTTCGCCCGCTGCTTATCCTCGATGAGGCGGTCAACACCGTAGAGGGCAACGCGGCGGTAGTCACCGATGATGCGGCCGCGCCCGTAGGCATCCGGCAGACCGGTGATGATATGGGAGGAGCGGGCGGCGCGGATACGCGGGGTGTAGACGTCGAAAACGGCGTCATTATGAGTCTTGCGGTAGCGGGTAAAGATTGTCTTCACCTGCTCATCCGGCTCCTTACCGGCCTCGCGGATAGCTGTTTCCACCATGCGCCAGCCGCCATTGGGCATCATCGCGCGTTTGAGCGGCACATCCGTTTGCAGGCCGACGATAACGTCGTCGTCCTCGCTGATATACCCGGGCGGGAAGGCGTCTACATCGGCCGGGGTGGTGGTGTCCACATCGTACACGCGCTTTTCGCGTTCGACGGACAGGTATTTGGAATCGAGAGTCTTCCAGGTGCGCAGGGTCTTGTCGGTCGGCCCAGCCAGGAAGCTAGCATCTCCCTCATAGGGGGTGTAGTTGCGTTGAATGAAATCGCGGACGTCGATACGTTCGGTCCACGGTCCACTTTCGAAGCCCCGCCAGGCGTTATCAGTGCCGGGGGCAACTGCGGTTGTGTCCACTGCCATATTTTGACCTCCTTGGCAGTTATTGTCCTAGTACCCAACGTAATCGAATCGTGATTAACCGCAACGGGACCTTCGGGCGATTCGCCCAGTCTACTCACTCACAGAGTGTCTACTGGCTCATGGTCAGACCTTTAGCGCGGCTGCAGTGGCTCGGGTCTTTGCCCGTAATAGTCGCCCAACACATCCTCACGCAGGGCGTGAAAATCGCCGTCGCTAATCGACGCCCGGATCCGATCCACTAAATTCACGGTGAAGAACTCGTTGTGGATGGTGGCCAGTGTAGCCCCCACCCCCTCCTTTGCTTTGAACAGGTGGTGGAGGTAGGCACGCGAATAGTGGGTGCAGGTATAGCAGGGGCAGCCCTCTTCTATGGGCCGGAAATTCCGTCGGTTTTCCGCCCGCAGCATATTGGTGCGGCCCCGGCGGGTGTAGACGGCCGAGGTGCGGGCCACGCGCGAGGGTGAGACACAGTCGAAGGTGTCCGCCCCGGCTGCGACCGCCGCGAACAGGTCATCGGGTTCACTGATACCGAGTAGGTGGCGGGGCCGGTCCTCGGGCAGTTCCTCACAGACCCAGCCCACGATGGTAGCCAGGTTTTCTTTTTGCAGCGCTCCCCCGATACCAAACCCGGGGAAATATTCGCCGTCCACTTCCATGGCACCTAAGTCGCGGGCGGCCCGACGCCGTAAATCCTCGTACTGAGCCCCCTGAATAACCCCGAAGAGGAGTTGGCGGGGATGCTCAGAATGGGCGCGCGACAATTCCACGTGGGCGCGCAGGCTCTGCTCCGCCCAGCGGCGGGTCCGCTCCAGAGACTCCACCTGGTACTCATAGGAATTCAACAAGGTGGTGAGCTCATCGAAGGCGAAGATAATATCCGCCCCCAGTTCGAACTGCACCCGCATAGATACTTCCGGCGTGAACCGGTGTTTCGAGCCGTCCCGGTGGGAGGTGAACCAGACCCCCTCATCATCCACTTGGGCTCGCCGGATCTTATCTTCGGCCACATCGGTGGGTGAGACCTGTTGGCCCGAAAACTGATGCGATAAGACTTTCTTGAACCCGGATCCGAGAGAGAGTACCTGGAACCCACCGGAGTCGGTGAAGGTCGGGTGGGGCCAGTTCATGAACGCCCCTAATCCACCAGCTTCCGCCACAATCTCGCTACCGGGCTGCAAGTACAGGTGGTAGGCATTAGCGAGCACCGCCTGCGCGCCCACCGCCCGCACCGACTCCGGCAGCACTGTTTTCACGGTGGCCTGGGTACCGACCGGGATGAATGCGGGAGTGGCAATATCGCCGTGGGGGGTGTGGATGACGCCGGTACGCCCGAGTTGGCCATCCAGGTGCCCGGTCAGGGTGAAATCTTTACTCATGGCTGCCTGCCCCCACCAGTTCCCGCGTGTGTTTAAAGAAGGCGATGACGCGGTAGGTCAGCGGCAGCAGCACCACTTCCACACCTACCTTGTAAGCGAATCCGACGACGATATAGTTCGCCATATCAGGCGCAGAAATAAGACCTCCGAAGGCAACCAGACAGAAGATCGCGGTATCGGCGGCCTCGCCCACAATCGTCGATCCAATGAGGCGGACCCACAGGTGGTCCTCTCCATGCCGGGCCTTCAAGCGCGCGAGAACCGTTGCGTTGAGAAGTTGCCCCGCCAAATATCCCAATAGGGAGGCAAGCACAATACGGGGCACGAAACCCAGTACTGCCTCAAACGCCGCCTGGTTTTGGTAGTCCGCAGCCGGGGGCGCTAATTGCACCAGGTAGAGGGTCAGGGAGGCGATAACCGAGATGACGAAGCCCATAACAATGGCTCGCTTGGCACGCGTGAACCCAAAAATCTCAGTCAGGACGTCGCCGAGGATATATGTGAAGGGGAACAGGATTGCCCCGCCGTCAAAGATGAGATGGAAACCCACTACTGGGATCTCGATGAGCTTCGTGGCCGCAATATTAGAGAGCAAAAGGAAGCTGACAAAAAGCACAACGACCGTGTCATACCGGACGATTGACGTGGTGAAACGACGCACCGAGATTCCTCCGAAAGTTACTGAAACTGCGGTATCGCGTACTACTGCGATACCGCGTCAATAATAGCGCTCGCAGTCAGACCAAAATCTTCCACCAGCTGTGCCCGAGTAGCAGTTTCGTGGAATGCGTGGGGAATCCCGAAGATGTGTACCGGGATATTTGCGCCCCGCTGTACCAGCGCATCGCGCAAACCGGCCCCAATACCGCCGCTGACGAGGCCGTCTTCAATGTGAATCACTCTGGCGGCGTCATCGACCAAACCGAGCAGGGTGCCAGAATAGGGTAAAACCCACCGCGGGTCGACGACGCACACCCGCTCACCGTGTTCAGCTAACGTCTGGCCGACCTCGATTGCTGTAGCGGCGAAGGGGCCAAGCCCAATAACGACGGTGCGCGGGCTATCTCCTTCTGATTCGAAGAGAATATCGACCTGCTCGTATCCCTCCCCCAGGCTGCGCACCGCCGGGATGGGTTCGGGCAGCGCCCCCTTCGGGTAGCGCACTAACGTCGGCCCGCTCTCCTCGCGGGTGGCCTCCCCTAGCAGTTCGCGTAAGGTGTCGCCATCGCGCGGGACGGCTACGCGCATCCCGGGGATAGTGCCCATGAGCGCGAGATCCCACATGCCATTGTGGCTGGCGCCGTCGTCACCGGTGATACCCGCCCGATCAAGGACGAAGGTGACCGGGGCACGGTGCAGGGCCACATCCATGAGGGTTTGGTCATAGGCGCGGTTCAAGAAGGTGGCGTACACCGCGAAGACCGGGTGGAGCCCACCGAATGCGAGTCCGGCCGCATAGGTGACCGCGTGCTGCTCGGCAATGCCAACGTCAAATACCCGCTCCGGGAACTGTTCACGCAGTGGGTTCAGCCCTACCGGGTGGAGCATGGCGGCTGTAATCCCCACGATCTTGGGGTTGTGCTCGGCCAATTTCACGATTTCCTCGGCGAAGACGCTGGTCCATCCGAAACGGGAGGGCGCTACCGGGAGCCCGGTTTCCGGGTGGATAACCCCCACCGCGTGGAAACGATCATTGACGTGGTTTTCCGCGTGGCTGTAGCCGCGGCCCTTCTCGGTAATGACGTGGACAAGCACCGGCCCGCCGAAGTCTTTGGCACGAGTCAGCGCGAATTCGACCGCCACCTCGTCATGGCCGTCCACCGGACCGATATATTTCACACCCAGGTTTTCGAAGAACCCCTGCGGGGCGAGAACGTCTTTGACCCCCTTTTTCATTCCGTGCAGGGCGTCATAGGCCATCTGCCCGGGTTTGCCCCCACGGTTCAAGGTGCGTTTGCCCCAGTCGAGCATCTTCTCGTAGGACCGCGATGTGCGCAGCGCATCCAAATGGTGGGCTAGCCCACCAATGGTGGGTTCGTAAGATCGGCCGTTATCGTTAATAACGATGACCAGCCCGGAGGTTGGGTCCTCGGCGATGGAGTTGAGTGCCTCCCATGCCATCCCGCCGGTGAGCGCGCCGTCGCCAATGACGGCGACGACGTGGCGATCGTCGTGCCCCTGCAGGTGGTTGGCGCGGGCAATCCCGTGAGCCCAGCTGAGCGCCGTAGACGCATGCGAATTCTCGACGACATCGTGGTCCGACTCACGCCGAGAGGGATAGCCGGAGATACCGCCACGCTGACGCAGGTGCGAAAAATCGGTGCGGCCGGTAAGAATCTTGTGAACGTAGGACTGGTGGCCAGTGTCAAAAACAATCGAATCCTGCGGAGAAGAAAAGACACGGTGGAGCGCGATGGTCAGCTCCACCACCCCGAGGTTCGGCCCCAAGTGTCCACCGGTTTTGGAAACTGAGGCCACGAGGAACTGTCGGATCTCGCTGGCAAGTTCCCGCAGTTGGGTAGGGGTCAGCTCACGCAAGTCTTCCGGAGAGGTAATGCGGGAAAGCTGACTCATGATGCTCCTTGGGGCAGGCCGTTCTTCGCCGTCCTAGTCTATGCCGGAAATTGTTGCAATGCAGATGGGCCCACCGGCACATGAGGTACGCCGCATCTGTAACCGCACGCCATAGAATGTCGATATGAAGACGATGCCCTATGGTACCTGGCCGACACCGCTAACTATTGAAGCCCTCACCCGTGATAAAACCGTCCTGAGTGACCCGCAGATCAGCGACTGCGGCATTGTTTTCACCCGCACCGGTGCGAGCGGAGCCGCCGGCCTGGCGGTGGAGCGAGACGGCGTCGTCGTCGATCTGCTGATCACAGATGAGAACGGCAACGAAATCCCTATCGGCTCCCGCGTCCACGAATACGGCGGGCCCGCGTTCGCGGTGGACGGCACCGATGTGGTGATCTCACATCGTGACTCGGGCCGCCTCTACCGCGCCAGCTTGCTGGCCGACCCCCGTGCCGAGGCACTGCCCATCACCCCCGCCGATAACTGGCGATACACCGATCTACAAGCCCGCGATGGCCACGTTATTGCCATTGCCGAGATACACGACGGCAGCCGTGCCGACGGCTATCCGCGGCATGCCATCGTCGATATTGACTGCGCTGACTGCGAGCGAACCGTGCTGTATGACCGCGCCGATTTCGTAGCCGGGGTGCGCCTATCCCCCAGCGGTGAACGCATCACCTGGTATGAGTGGGATCTGGGCACCATGCCGTGGGACGATACCCGCGTCTATGTGGGTGAGCGTTTCGAGACGTCCATCGGCGATATCACCCGTATCGACACCGGCCATTCGGCAGCCATCAGCCCCCTGTTCGTCAGTGAAGACGACGTCGTTTTCGTGGACGATATTAGCGGCTGGTGGAATATTTACCGGGCCGAATTGGGGCCCAGTGTGCGCCTGCGTTCGGTGCATCCAGCAGAGGTTGAGTTCGCGCATCCGCCCTGGCGGATGAACAGCCCCTACTGCGTACTGGACGAAGACCATCTGCTCACCATTTTCTCCACCGAGGGACACAGCCATATCGGCTCCCTTAACTGGCGCACTGGCGAGTTAGAAGAATGGCTGATCGGATACGAGCCGATGGGGGCTCCCTATACAACCGGAAACTGTGCCGTTATAAAAGCTGGCAGCGCCACCTGCGCCCCGGTGATCCTCGCCATCGACCTGCCCCATGCGCGCACCCGCGTGGTCACACATTCCGATCCCGATCCCCTCGACGAGGCTTGGTATTCCCTGCCTGAGGCCATCAGCTGGCAGGTTGCCGGCACTAAGGACTACCCCGAGCATCGCGTGCACGGTTTCTTCTATCCGCCCACCCATCCGCAGGTGGAGGGGCCCGACGACGAACTCCCGCCCCTGATGGTGCTTGTTCATGGCGGGCCGACCTCGGCTACCCTACCCATCCTGTCCGACATCATCACCGCCAATGCCTGGACCAGCCGCGGCTTCGCGGTATTGGACGTAAATTATGCCGGCTCGTCCGGATATGGGCGGGCCTACCGCGATCTGCTGAAGGAACGCTGGGGCGAGATTGATAATGCCGATATTATCGCCGGCGTCACCCACCTGGCTGAAGCGGGCCTGATCGATCCCAATCGGGCGGTCATTCGCGGCGGGTCCGCTGGAGGTTACGCGGTGTTGCGGGCGCTGAGCACCTCCGATGTATTCGCCGCCGGGGCGAGTTTCTACGGGGTGGCTGACCTCGAACTACTCGCGGCACATACGCATATGTTCGAAGCCCGGTACCTAGACGGGCTGATCGGCCCCCATCCTGAGGCTGCCGAGGTATATCAGCAGCGTTCCCCGCTCTACCACCTCGAGAACTTCCACACCCCGCTACTGCTGCTCCAAGGTGAGGACGATAAGGTGGTGCCCCCGGAGCAGTCCCAAGTCATCTACGATGCCCTCGCCAGGGCCGGTAAACCGGTGGCTATGCGAATGTACCCAGGAGAAGCACACGGATTCAGAGGGCCCGAAGCCCTGCGGGATTCCCTCGCCACTGAGTTGGCTTTCTACGGGGAAGTACTCGGATTCACCCCTGCTGATATTGACGCCGAAGTGCCGTGGGCTGATCCTGCCACTGCCCCATCGGCAGTCGAGCAGGGCTGAGCCTGCTTAGCGCACACCCTTCAGACGCGTGTTATGTCTACCCCTCCTATCACCCCGCCCAACGCCTTCGTCCGGCGACTGCGAGCGCTGCTGAGCCACCACCGCAGCGCCTTTGCAGCCGTCTGCGCGTTAGTAGGCATCATCGTGGGGCTCGCCGCCGTCGTCTTCCAATACCTCATCGGAGCGGTCTCGCGCCTGGCCACCGGATTTACTCACTACGGCGCTACCGGTGGCGCCCCGCACCACGACTGGGGTTGGCACCCCGCCTTCGTCATCGCGGTCCCCGTCGTGACGGGCCTGCTATGTGGAATCGCGGTCAATCGCTTCTCCCCGTTTGCCCGCGGTCATGGCGTGCCGGAAGTAATGCTTGCGGTGCGGCGAAAAGGGGCGGTTATCCCGGGCCGAGTGGCAGTCGTAAAAATCGTGGCTACCTCGCTGACTATCGGCGGTGGCGGACCGGTCGGTAAAGAAGGGCCGATTGTACAAGTGGGGTCGGCGATCGGTTCCTATCTTGGCCAAAAACTGAAACTCTCCACCCGCCAACTCACGCTGTTATGCGGTGCCGGAGCCGCTGCTGGTATTGCGGCCACCTTCAATACTCCCCTGGCCGGTGCCGTCTTCACACTCGAACTGATCGTGGTGTCTTTTACCGCTGAGACTATCGGCATGATTGTCATGGCTTCGGTCTGCGCCGCCGTGGTGGCCCACATTCTGCTCGGCGACGAGCATTTCATATCCCTTCCGCAAGTAGCCCTAGCCTCCGGGCAGGACCTGTGGTGGGTGGCGGCGCTCGCGGTTGTGGCGGGCCTGGCCGGGATTGTCTTCTCCCGCTCCATCTACCTCATGGACGACCTCATCACCCTGCTCTACCGCGGCCCAGAATGGGCGCGCCCCGCCGTCGGGGGTGTGTTCGTAGGACTGGGCCTGTATCTCGTACCGCACATCTATGGTGACACCAGTATTACGCTGCACCGCGTGATCTCTGCGGAACTTTCCCCCGCACTCGTCACGGTTCTGCTAGTGGCGCAGATCGTTTTGGCATCCCTGGTGATTGGTATGGGTGGATCCGGGGGCGTCTTTGGGCCGACGCTATTTGTGGGCGCAGCGAGCGGTGCGCTTATGGCTAACGGGATTGCCACCTGGACTACCAGCTCCCCGGCTACGTTTGCCGTTATCGCCATGGGAGCCGCCTTTGCTGCTGCGGCGCGCGCACCCCTGACAGCCGTGCTCATCATCGTAGAGATGACCGGGCAATACGGGCTCATTCTGCCGATGATGCTGGCAGTGGGGATTGCCACCGGCGTCTCGGCTTTTCTCACTCGCCACACGATCTACACCACCAAACTAGTACGGCGCGGAGATCTCCTAGATGACCCCGTCGAACATACCCTGATCGGCCGAGTACGAGCAGTCGGGCTGATGGGCCGGGAACCCGCCGTCATTGGGCCAGAGCTCAGCCTGCATGACGCCGCCGCCGTCATCCGGGAAGCCGGGGCGCACGCGGTTCCCGTCGTTGCCGAGGATGGCACCTACCTCGGCACTCTTGGTGCGCTCGGGATTGCGCGCGCCCGGGAAGCCGGGGTCGATCAGGACAGCCCGGTGGACACACTCGATCTACCCCGCCAGTGTGTGCGCAGTGACGAATTCGCGTCGGTCGTGTTGAAAACGCTGATGGATTCCGGTAGCGAAGGAATCGCCGTCGTCGACGACGCCGATAAGCTCATCGGTTGGGTGGCGCAACGTGATCTGGTGGAACGTATCTACCGGCAGCAGCGCCGTGCCCTCGACGACGCACGCCCGCCCCAATCTCTGGGGGAACGACTCAGCCGGCAGCTCGGGCCGCTCCGCCGCCGCGACGCTCTGGAGGCGAATAATCCCGACCATCCGTAGGCTGACAGTATGCGACTTCTTATTGCCGTGCCAGCGGTTTCTTCGGCTCAGCCTTGACTGACCTCGCGCAGGAGCGTGGTCACACGGTACGACACCTAGTGCGGCGTGAACCCAGCGGGGATCACGAATGTCAGTGGGACCCCGCTGCCGGTGCGGTCGATACTGCCGCCTTTGCGGGGTGGACGCGGTGGTGTGCCTGTCGGGAGCGGGAATTACGGACCGGCCGTGGACGCCGGCGCGCCAACGCGAGATTATCGCCTCTCGGATTGGCACGGTGTATCTCCTTGCGCGTACGCTGGCTACCCTGCCGCAGGCGCGCCGACCGGAGGTATTCGTCAGCGGCTCAGCGATCGGTTTCTACGGGTCGCGCGGTAATGAACCCCTTACGGAGGCGAGCGGCGCCGGGAAAGGCTGGTTGCCGCAGGTATGCCGCGCCTGGGAAGCCGCTTCCGTGCCGGCACCGACCCGGAGTATCCAGCTACGCACCGGGCATCTTATGGATGATCGCGATGGTCTCCTCGGGATGCTCGCACCCTTATATCGCCGCCATTTGGGGGCGCTCCTGGGGGACGGATCGCAGTATTTTTCGTCTATTTGGATCGGCGACGCCGCCAGCGCCGTCCTGTGGGCAATTGAGCATAACCTCAGCGGACCGGTGAATCTCACCGCGCCGCACCCGGTCACCTTCCGGCAGTGGCATGAGGCGCTGCAGCGCGAACTCGGGGTCACCTCTCCCCTGGTGGCACCGCGTCCGCTGCTCGCGGCCCTCGGCGCCATGGGTGAGGAGCTGCTGCTGACCAGCCAACAGGTGTACCCGGCCGCCCTCGAGGCTGCAGGATTCCGCTTCGCTGCCCCTACAGTAGAGGAAATCCTGCGCCGCGCTGTCCACACGCGTCACTAGAGTGAATCCGAAGAATTAGCCGAGGCGGGCGGTGGGAAAAACCCACCGCCCGCCTCATTCACGGCTACTTCCCACCAACCTGGCGGCCAGTGGAGTAGTGATTTTTTACTTCACCAGGGAGCGCAACACGTATTGCAGAATACCGCCGTTGCGGAAGTATTCCCGCTCTCCGGGGGTGTCGATACGCACGACGGCGTCGAACTCAACCGTGCTGCCATCGGTCTTGGTGGCGGTGACTTTCACGGTCTTCGGGGTGACGCCGTCATTGAGCGCCGTCATCCCGGCAATCGCAAAGGTCTCCGTACCGTCAAGGCCGAGGGAGTCGGCGTTCTCACCGGCCGGGAACTGCAGCGGTAGTACGCCCATCCCGATCAGGTTTGAGCGGTGAATACGCTCGTAGGATTCGGTGATGACGGCCTTTACGCCGAGCAGCGCAGTGCCCTTCGCAGCCCAGTCACGCGAGGAGCCCGAGCCGTATTCCTTACCGCCGAGCACCACCAGCGGGATACCGGCCTCAGCATAATCCTGGGCGGCATCGAAGATGGTGTCCTGCTGCTCGGTAAGGAAGTTGTAGGTGAAGCCACCTTCCACATTGTCCAGCAGCTGGTTACGCAGGCGGATATTGGCGAAGGTGCCGCGGATCATGACTTCGTGGTTACCGCGGCGCGAGCCGTAGGAGTTAAAGTCCTTGCGTTCCACGCCCTTGTCGGCCAGGTACTTACCGGCCGGGGAATCCGGCTTAATCGCCCCGGCCGGGGAGATATGGTCGGTGGTCACCGAATCGCCAAGTTTAGCCAGCACCCGTGCCCCGGTGATGTCCTCAACCGGGGTGAGGTCCATGCCCATACCCTCGAAGTACGGGGGTTTGCGCACGTACGTGGAGTCCTCGTCCCAAGCGAAGGTGTCACCCTGTGGGGTTTGCAAGGACTGCCAGCGCTCGTCGCCGGCGAAGACGTCCGCGTAGTCCGCCGCGAAGAGTTCGCGGGTGATCGCCGAGTCCATCACCTCTTGAACCTCGTGCTGCGAGGGCCAAATATCGCGCAAGTAGACATCGTTGCCGTCTTTATCCTGCCCCAGGGCCTCGGTCTCAAAATCGAAGTCCATGGTGCCGGCCAGCGCGTAGGCGATGACCAGCGGCGGGGAGGCCAGGTAGTTCATCTTCACGTCCGGATTGATCCGCCCTTCGAAGTTACGGTTACCGGAGAGCACCGAGACGACGGCGAGATCGTTGTCGTTAACTGCTTGCGATACCTCCGCCGGCAGCGGGCCGGAGTTACCGATACAGGTGGTGCAGCCGTAGCCGACCAGGTGGTAGCCGAGGGCTTCCAGCGCGGGCCACAGCCCGGCCTTGTCGTAGTAGTGGGTTACCACCTTGGAGCCCGGCGCCATGGAAGTCTTCACCCAGGGCTTGACCTGTAGGCCCTTATCTACGGCATTGCGCGCCAGCAGCGCGGCGGCGAGCATCACCGACGGGTTGGAGGTGTTGGTGCAGGAGGTGATCGAAGCGATCACGACGGCGCCGTGGTCCAGTTCAGTTTCGGTCCCATCAGCCATCGTCAGTGGGACGCGCTTATGGGCGCGTTTGGTCGCTTTCGCTACCGGCTGCGGGGCGGTCGCGGCGGCGTCGTCACTCCCGGGAGCAATCGGATCGGAAGCCGGGAAGGTCTCCTCCACAGCCTCGTCGACGGCGTCCTCTTCCGCCGGCCCAGCGTAGGTGGGCAGGGCGGCCGCGAAGGCTTCCTTCGCGTCGGTGAGTCGGATGCGGTCCTGCGGACGTTTCGGCCCGGCGATGGAGGGGACCACCGTTGACAGATCCAGTTCCAGGTACTCGGAGTACTTCGCTTCGCGGCTCGGATCGTGCCACAGGCCCTGTTCCTTGGCATAGGCCTCGATCAGACGGACCTGCTCGTCCGGTCGACCGGTGAGGCGGAAGTAGTCGAGGGTGACGTCGTCGATCGGGAAGATGGCGGCGGTGGAGCCGAATTCGGGGCTCATATTGCCGATGGTGGCGCGGTTAGCCAGCGGTACAGCACCCACACCCTCGCCGTAGAATTCCACGAATTTACCGACGACGCCGTGTTCGCGCAGCATCTCGGTAATGGTCAGCACGACGTCGGTGGCGGTGGCGCCGGCCGGGATCTGCCCGGTCAGTTTGAAGCCGACGACGCGCGGAATGAGCATGGAGACCGGCTGGCCCAGCATGGCCGCCTCGGCCTCGATCCCGCCGACGCCCCAGCCCAGGACCCCCAGGCCGTTGACCATGGTGGTGTGGGAGTCGGTGCCCACGCAGGTGTCCGGGTAGGCGCGCATTACGCCGTCGACCTCACGGGTCATAACCCCGCGGGCGAGGTATTCAATATTGACCTGGTGCACGATACCGGTGCCCGGGGGGACGACCTTGAAGTCATCGAAGGCCCCCTGGCCCCAGCGCAGGAACTGGTAGCGCTCCTCATTGCGGCCGTATTCCAGCTCCACGTTCTTCTCAAAGGCGTCACGGCGGCCAAAGACGTCGATCACTACGGAGTGGTCGATGACCAGTTCAGCCGGTGCCAGCGGGTTGATGCGGTCCGGGCTGCCGCCCAGATCCTGCATGGCTTCGCGCATCGTGGCCAGGTCTACCACACAGGGCACGCCGGTGAAGTCCTGCATCACCACGCGGGCCGGGGTGAACTGGATTTCCGTATCTGGCTCAGCCTGCGGATCCCACTCGGCCAGGGCACGAATATGGTCGGCGGTAACATTCGCACCATCTTCGGTGCGGAGCAGATTTTCCGCCAGAACTTTGAGGCTGTAGGGAAGCTTCTCGAGTCCTTTTACTGCATCGAGGCGGCGAATCTCATAGGAGGTGCCATCGACGTCTAAGGTGGCGCGGGAGTTAAATGAATCCACCTATCTCTCCTTTCGTCCTTCGCCGGCGGGTATCCCCTCCAGCAAAACTCTCTCGATATCAAGATACTTTGCTGAGGGGTGTTTTGTCCAACCGACACTCCACTTCCATTCCTAGCACTCAGGGCGGGATTCGGGGCCTAAGTGGACCGTTAGAACCGTCTAATTCGCGGGTTTACCGCCGGGCTACCAACACCGTCTCCAGATGGTGGGTAGCGGGGAAGAAATCGAAAGGCTGCAGCCGGTCGACGGTGAACCCGGCATCCCATAGAGCCCGCCCATCGCGCACCATCGCGGCCGGGTCGCAACTAACGAGGACGACGACGCTCGCTGCGCTAGCTCCTATCTCCTGCATAACGGGTATCCCCGCACCCGCCCGTGGCGGATCCAACACGATCGCGTCCGGATTGTATTGGCCGATCAGCTGACGCACGCTCGTGCCTGTGACCATCTCGGTGGTGACGATGCATTCCGCCCCGCCGGTATGCACCGCGGCTGCCAGATTTGCGTGGGCGTACGCCGTCGCCGGAGCGTCCCCCTCTGCACTGACCACACGACGCACCCCGGGCAGGTGGGCCAGCGGCAGGGTAAATAGCCCCACCCCGCTATAGAGCTCCAACACGCTAGTGGCACCCGCGACGGCGGCGCACACTGCTTCGCTGAGTAGTCGAGGCGCGTCTTTATGGGCTTGCCAGAAGCGATCGGAATCGAGCTGATACGTGAATTCCTGCTCCCCTACCTGCACCCGTTCGGTTACTGGCACGCCCGCCCCGGTCGGCGCACACCAGATGCGCCCATCGCTCACTCCTGCGCGCACCTCAGTGCCTGGAGTCAGTCCGGCTGGCAGGGGCCAATATTTGACCTTATCCAGGGGCGGCGCGGCCAGCGGGATCTGATCGAAGCCAATCACCTCATGCCCGTGGTGACGGCGCATTCCGGGTTTACCTCTCTCATCGAGTACCGCCCGGATTCGAGTGCGCGCACCCACTTCCCGGCTTTGCCATAGTGGCTCGCGTACCGGTTGGACGGTCGCGGAGAATTCCTCCCCACCGATGCGGCGCAGGGTTTGATCCACGACGGCGTCCTTCCACGCCGCCTGCCCGGCGGGCGTGAGATGCCCCAGTTCCACTCCCCCGATATCTGCTTGTTCGGCCAGAGGCCAGCAGTGAGGTTGCCGCTCCGGGCTGGGCTGTAGCACTTCAGTGACATCACCGTAGGCACGTTTCGACAGCTCCTCGGTTACCCGCACCCTCACGTGTTCACCCGGAATGGCATGCCGGATGAAGATGATCTTGCCCGATGACAGCCGGCCTACACAGGTACCGCCGTGGGCAACCCCAGTAACGGCGATGACCTCCTCATAGGGTCGGTGGGCCCGGCTGCGGTTACGACGGGCCCTACGCATGAGTGGTGCCCTCATCCGAGTTTTCCCCCTCGTGGCCACCGACAATCGCCACCACCACATTGGGCAGCGCTCGCAGTTTCATCCGCAGGCGGCGAGCGGTGTGGTTATGCCAGATGTCCAGCCAGCGGCGGTGGGGCACATACTCCGGCAACAAAACCATGACCACGTCGTGCGGATGGCGTGCTGCCAAGCCTCGAATATAGTCCACAAGCGGCGCTGTAACCGCTTTGCCAGGTGAGGCCACCATGGTGAGGTCGTAGGGCATACGCGCCTCCGCCCAGGCACGCTGTAGTGCGTGGGCTCGGTCCTCATTGAGGCTCACATGTACCGCGGTGAGAGTGAAGGGCCGCAGCGCGTAGGCGTATCCGAGGGCACGCAGGGTGGGTTTGTTAATGGTCGCTAGTGGGATAACGGCGTGTACCCGCCCCACTGCCCGGTATGAGGCTGCCGGATCGTCGGTGAACAATTCCCGGGCCACCTTTCTGTAGTGGGTTTGGAGTAGAGACATTCCACCTGCTAGGACAAGAACCACGATAGGTGCAGCCCAGGTTTTGCGGTCATTGGCGGTACTCAGCGCGGCGAAAAATAAGACGGCCGTTACTATCATGCCGATCGCGGCCGCAATGCGCCGCCTCCGATAAGTATGCCGCCACTGCGCGGTGGTGCTGTCCGCCCGGCGTCGCCCCAACTCGATGATGAGGGCGATTTGGGTGACGATCGCGGTGAGAAGTACGACCACGACATAGAGGGCCACCAGGTTGTCGACGTCGGCCTGGTTCAGGATGACGGCCACCATCGCTCCCACTGCCAGGGCGAACACCGCGTGGGTGAAGGCTTGCCGGTCTGCCCGCATGTAAAACTGCCGGGGCAACACGCCATCGCGGGCCAGCCCGGATCCAAGGATAGGCAGGGCTCGAAATGCCGTGCCCGCAGTGGCAATGAGGACGCTGATCAGGGCAATTATGACAGCCTCGTGGAGGACTGGAATCGAGGTGAAGATAGCCTGCGATATCTGCGCCAATACCGGAGCTTGGACGTAATTGCTGAGAGGATGGCCGTCCCGTAGGAGCTGGCTGGCTGGATCGACAGCCACCACGACATGGGCAGCTCGCGCCAGGGACACGACCGCCAATAGGGCAAGGCAGACGCCGACCGCCAAAATAAGTAGCACCGTGAGCGCATTACGTTCGCGTGGCCGCCGGTGTGCACGCACCACCGTAATCGGGGTCGATACCCCCGTGAGGACCGCCGCCCCGAGGGCCACGGATTGCACGATGGCGATGACACCGGTCCCACTGGCCAGACCAGATCGTAAATCCTGGGAAACCACGAGGGTAAGGTCAGCTGATGGGGCGGGTGGTAAACCCCCAGAAAAGTAACGGATTGCGGCCACTGCAATGAGTAATGTGATGGCGGCCCACCCTGCGCCGACGATAACGGCGCGCCCCCGGCTAGCGGCCCGCCGAGGCCGGAGACTACTGAGCGCCACGAACGCAATAATCGCGATGCTCACGGCTACGGTGTGATCAGCCAGGCTGGAAAGAAGGGTTGCCAGGTAGGTGGCCGCGCCAGCACTTGCCAGGGCTGCCAGTAGCGCGAATCCTGACACAAGGGCAGCCGCGCTCACGGTGGCTGCGGCGGGCCAGGCGCGTCTGACCAGCCCGTAGTCCCCGCCAGTCGGCGACACCTCAGATACCAACCAATACGTCAGCGCCATCATGGCTACGACCACATAAACCAGGAGGCTCACCACCGGTGCGATCCCGAGGGCTGCTGTGCCCGCCACGGAGAGCGCTACCATAACTTGGTCAGGGGCATAAGCTGGCGTTGACAGTGGGCCCACCCCGAATTCGACTAGGCTGCGTCGCTTGCTGAGCAACGCCTGGCGCAGTCGCGGCGTAGATTGGTACCAAAAGTTCCCGGGCACCTTCACATGCTAGGCCGCCCAGGGGGCTGATGGGCAAATGAAACGTATCCCCAAAAGAGAAGCAGAGAGAGTGAGGTCCCGTGCACTGTGTGATTATGGGCTGTGGCCGCGTTGGGGCTATGCTCGCCTCCCAGTTGGATGAGGCTGGGCATTCGGTGGCGGTTATCGACAGCAACGCGGATGCCTTCCGGCGCTTGGACGCGGAGTTTTCCGGACGGCGGGTCACTGGCCCAGGCTTTGACCGTGACGCCCTGCTCCAAGCCGGGATTGAAGATGCCTACGCCTTTGCCGCAGTCTCTTCCGGTGACAACTCCAATATCATTGCCGCCCGGGTGGCGCGCGAAGTGTTCGGGGTGAAACAGGTGGTCGCCCGTATCTATGACCCTCATCGCGCGGAGGTGTTCCAACGCCTTGGGATCACCACTGTCGCTACCGTGCGGTGGACTGCCGACCAGGTACTGCGCCGGATGCTACCGTCCGGGTCAACTACGGATTACGTTGATACCTCGGGGCGAATCGCAATGGCCGCCGTCGACGCCCCTGATATGTGGGTGGGCCAGCCCCTGGAACGGATGGTGAACGAACGGGAGGTGCGTGTTGCCTTCCTTACCCGGCTGGGCAAAGCGATGATGCCCACCGAGGATACGGTGATTCAAGAGGGAGATATCGTCCATTTCATTGCCCCGGTTGATGATGTGCCAGTTGTGGAGCGGAGCCTGCAACACGGCCCGGAAGGAGACGAGTAGATGAAGGTCTTAATCGCCGGTGCTGGATCGGTCGGCCGGTCTATTGCCCGGGAGCTGCTCTCCCATGGGCACGAGGTCACCCTCATTGATAACAAACCGTCGGCTATGCGCATCGCCTCCGTCGCAGAAGCAGAATGGCTACTAGCCGACGCCTGTGAACCCACCGCTTTGGCACAGGCCACAGCGCAGGAGGCTGACGTCGTTGTGGCAGCCTCCGGAGATGACAAGGTGAATCTGGTCGTCTCTTTGCTGGCCAAAACGGAATTCGGTGTTCCACGGGTGGTGGCGCGCGTCAATAACCCCAAAAATGAGTGGATGTTCGATGACGCCTGGGGTATCGATGTGCAGGTGTCGACACCACGGATTATGACGGCGCTCGTGGAAGAAGCGGTCTCTGCGGGTGATCTGGTGCGGCTATTTACCTTCCACGCTTCCGGTGCTTCCATGTATGGCTTGACTATCCCCGCCAACTCCCCGCTCATTGGAGTGGCCGTAGCAGATCTGAATTTGCCGTCCGCAGCGGTGCTCTCGGCGATTATCCGGGCGGACCAGCCGCTGCCCGGAGGGGCGCCGGTCACCCTCGCTGCCGGTGATGAATTATTGATCGTCGTCTCCGCGCAAGGGGAGGAAGATTTAGCGGCGCTACGATCCGCGCTCCAGCTTCAACCCTCGGAGTAGGACTGATCGGCCGGGCGGGTTTTCTGCCTGAGGATGAGCCAGCTGAAAAAGATCGCCGCCGCAAACAGCGGGGCCCCCATAAGCAGCCGCGCTGTTCCTAGTGCCCCCACCTGGCCGGTCGCGTACAGGGGCCATTGGACCGCCAAACGCAAGGCAAAAAGGGCGGTGAATAGCGCCGTGAGGAAGCGGTAGCGCGGCATTAATGTGCTGGTGCGCCAGGTACTGGTTGTACCGATAATCAGGGCATGGATAAAGCCGATAAGTGGCCATCCGACCAGGAGGGATACTAGAAAGACCACTCCGTAGGCAGCGTTGATCCACAGTCCCGGCACAAAATAACCGCCCGCGTCACCGGAGAAGGCGGCCACTGCCGCGCATATCATCACCCCGGCGAAACCCGCCACCGCCTGGATGATCGGGGTGCGTTGAAGCAGGCGGATGACGACGGCGATAGCGGCGGCCGCAAGGGCCGCAATAACGGCTAACCGCAGCTGCTGGGTGATCCCGAACAGAATGAGAAAGATAAGCGTGGGGACGGTGGATTCAATCAGCCCCTGGACCCCACCGAGGGCCTGAAGGAGGTCGAATTTTTCGCCCGTCATGGCGGCGAAGCTGCCTCGCCGCAAGGGACGTTGTTCCTCATCACTCACAGATTGAGTACCTCCGGGTAGGGCCATAACTCGTAGTCCGGATTGTAGATTACCGGCAGATCACTACCTGCGGCCACCATCGCGCGAACCGTTAACTTGCGGCCCGGTTCGATTCCCGGAACAGCCCGCCTGCCTAGGAAAACAAGGTCCACACATCCGCTGTCATCACATAGGCGGGCCCGCAGCCGAGGATGGTGCTCCCATGATCGCACCGTCACCGACGTAATCACTCCGGTAACGTGCACGAAACGCCGGGGGTGAATATCGGCGACTGAGCACCGCACCGCCTGGGGATTCATTGCCACGTTTCGCCCTATCACGCTTCCTACCGGGTCTCTTGGATCTCGGGGCCGCGCTCCGGCATAGATAACTGAGGACCAGCAGCAGGCGTTGCACTCGTGGTCCCGGGAATCGTCAGATTGACGACTGCCTTCGGAGGCAACGGGGATTGCCCCCGATCCACGACTACCCCGTGCAGCAGCTTTTCCAGGGGCGCGGCAGCACTGGGGTTAAGAGCCGCCGGACCGAAGAACAAAGCTTGCAACAGCCAGCGCGGTCCCTCCACCCCCACGAATCGCAGCGGCCGGATTCCTTGCCCTGCCGGCGTAGAAACGGGCAGCTGGATGACAATTTCAGTACCGAACTGGCCGTGCTGCTCCTCATAGGTGCCGTGCTGCTGCTCGGCCAGCTCCTGCCGAGCTGCCCGAACTTCGTCCCAGATACCGCGACTCTTCGGGGCGGCAAAGAGTTGGAGTTGGACTGCATTTTCCCCCAGAGTCAGCGTCGTCGAGACCGGTTGCCGGGTGGCGGCATCGACGTCGATACGAACCTGGAGTCCCTCGACATTGGGCACATACAGGGCCCCCAAGTCCACGAGGTCCTCACGCTCGGCTGCAGACGTCAGTGAGATATCGCGCGGACCACGGGCTGGGTTCGCCCCCGCAGCTCCATCGCCGGATGGGGCGGATGCTGCCGAATCCCCGGATTGCACTGCCTTGGCCGATTCGCCGGACTCGGCGGCGTCCTGTGCGGCGGTGGCAGGAGTGTCGCTCACCTGTTTGCGGCGACGGGAAAACAGACCCATGTTTATGCTTCTTTCCTACGGTTACGGCTGGCTGGAAACCGGGCGAGTGGAGCCGACGCCCGTCGACCCGAACCCACCTTCGGCTCGCGCAGTATCACTAAGTTCTTCCACCACTGTAAAACGGGCTAACTCCACCTGCTGAATTACCAGCTGGGCGATCCGGTCCCCCCGAGCGATCTCTACCGGTTCGCTACCGGCGTTGTACAGGATTACCTTGATCTCGCCGCGGTAGCCGGCGTCAATTGTGCCCGGGGTGTTGAGCACGGTCACGCCGTGCCGGGCAGCCAGGCCAGAGCGGGGATGAACCAGCCCCACCCATCCGACGGGAATTTCGACGGCGATCCCGGTTCCCACCACAGCCCGCTGACCGGGGGTAAGGACGACGTCGTCGACGCTAACAAGATCGGCTCCGGCATCGCCCAGGTGGGCACGCTGCGGAGCGCACGCATCTGGGTGCAGGAGGCGTACACGAATATTGAGCTCACTCACCCCGTCATGCTACCGCGCCGCATGACCGGCAGATATGGGAAAGTAAAAGGGTGAGCACCACTACCTACGACACTCGCCTGTATCCGCCCTTGCTGACCTGCCTGCTGGTGGCCCTGCTGGGAGCTTCGTTCGGGCTTATCTTTGTACCGGTTAATTCGGCAATCGCTGTTATGGTCGCCGTGGTTGGGGCGATGGTCACCACCGGGATTTTGCTGGCCACCAGCCCGCGAATTCGGGTGCGCGACGGCGTTTTATGGGCCGGTCCCGCACATATACCGGTACATTTTTTCACCGATATGCAGGCGCTGGATGAGCAGCAACTGCGCGAGATTATGGGCCCGAACTCCGATGAGCGGGCCTGGGTACTCCATCGTCCCTGGGCCCGGGCAGCCGTCTACCTACCTCTAAATGACCCTCGCGATCCCACGCCCTACTGGCTGGTATGCACAAAGGACCCGCACCGATTGATGCAGGCCCTTGGAAGTGCACGGCGGGATTAGTCCACGCACTCCTCGCAGATCATCATCCCGTCCTGTTCCTCAGCCAGCTGAGAAATGTGATGGACCAAGAAGCAGCGCATACAGGTGAACTCATCCTGCTGGCGCGGTACAACCCGCACTGAGAGTTCTTCGTTGGAAAGGTCTGCGCCGGGCAGTTCAAAACCTTCCGCCGCCTCGGTCTCGTCTTCATCAACCGCGGCCGAATTGGCTTCGCTGCGCCGCGCCTTAAGCTCCTCGAGAGAGGATTCGGAAATCTCGTCTTCGTTCTTCCGAGGTGCGTCGTAATCGGTGGCCATAGTGGCGTCACCCTCCACTGCTCGTTCGAAAGGTCCTGGTCGGTCCTCGTAAGTAGGTACCTCGGATATTTACCACAAATTCGACCGCACTTCCTCTTCTAGCTTCCGCTTTCGCGGGGTGAAGTATGCCGCATCGCGCATAGATAGCCAAAATTGGGGAAGTTTTTGCGATACAACGATTGTATTGATCCGGCGGCGCGCCTCACCCAGCAGCGGAACACTCCCGGTAGGGTGGTGACGAGAGAGCAGGAGGTTCGATGACCACGCTGACATTTGTGTCACTACAAGCTGACGGTACCCACCTGGTACTCAGTGACGATTCCGGCCATACCTTCCACCTGCCTATCACACCCGAACTGCGGGCTGCCATCCGTAAACCGGTCCCCCACTTGTCCGCGCCACCAAGCGATACCACCTTGCGTCCGCGGGACATCCAGTCGATGCTACGGGCCGGCGTATCCGTTGCGGAGGTTGCTGCCGTCGGTAACACCACCGAAGATCACGTCCGCCGCTTTGAGGGGCCCATTATCGCGGAGCGAGAATGGGCCATTAGCCAAGCCCAGGAGTGCGCCGTCGGGCGGGAACTCGGTTCCCCCACCCTCGGAGACCTCGTCGTCAACCGGCTGGCTGAGCGTGGGGTGGATACCGAAAAGCTCCAGTGGGATGCCTACCGCGAAGAAGGAACCGCCCCGTGGACGGTTACCGTCAGCTATGTCGCCGGAGAGCAGGAAAGGTGCGCTCGGTGGCGGCTAGATGCGCAAACCTCCAGCGTCCGGGCCCTCGAAGACGAGGCGCGCTGGCTCACCGAATCCGATAGTTCTTCCCCCCGCGCTCGTCGGCATACGCTGAGTTTCCTGCCAGATAATGGCCGCCCAGCCCCCGAACCTGATAACAACCCCGGCGAGGCAGGCACCGGGCAGCGGGAGCGCCGTGACGAGCGCGAACCGGCAACCGAATCGCTCCTCGATCAGCTTGCCCGCCATCGCGGGCGGCGCGCCCAGCCGGTCAGCATGGATAGCGACGATATTCCCGCGGCTCATCCGGCGCGCCCAGAGGATGCTCACGACGCTACCGTCTTAGCCTTCCCTCAGCGGGGAAGCTCAGCGCGTGAAACTGGACCTAGCCCGATGACCGGTGCGAGCTCGGATATCCCCGGCGCTCCTGAGCACAGCTCTCCGCAGGTTGGTTCGTCCCAGGCCGCCGCCGATGACACCCCCGCCTCTCCTGGCAGTGACCGGCCCGCAGCCGCCGATGCCACGAACGATGCGGATATGCCCCGGCATGTGGATGCCCCCGGTGAGGGTGAACTCGATTTTGAGGTGGAGAAGACCGCTGCCCCTAAGCGTGAACGCCCCAAGCGGCGTAGCGGACGACGCTCGGTGCCATCGTGGGATGAGATCGTCTTCGGTGGGCGCAACTCTACCGATTAACTCATTCGCCGGATTCGCCTCCGAGTGGACGGCCTCAAGCCTAGCCTGCCCCGCGCCGGATTGTTGCGCTGCTAGCTCACGTCCAAGATTAGGGGGATATCGCATTCCTCTGGGGTGATCGAACCATGCTCACCCACCATGGAGAGCTGGCCAGGCGTGGCCCACTGGGAATCGAACACCCCCCAATCCCCGAGCGCAGCCACTGCGAAATTTCCTAGCCGAGCTCGCACATGGTCACTGACCGGCCCCATTCGGGCTTCCTGCTCAGCGCGGCTGAGAATCACTGCCCGCCCGTCAGCCCACTGGGCCAGTCGTTCTTGCGCGTGGCCAGCGGCGTCGTCATCGGTGAAAAAGAATTGCAGGAGCCGCCCCTCCCCGGCCGTCATCTCCAGCCCGGGGAGCGTAACCTCACGAATATCGCTGCGCGCGTGCACGTCCACCATGCCGTG
Organism: Actinomycetes bacterium; assembly: GCA_023387755.1. Taxonomy (GTDB): domain Bacteria; phylum Actinomycetota; class Actinomycetes; order Actinomycetales; family Actinomycetaceae; genus Bowdeniella. Next base: position 60,330 of record JAEWHO010000038.1, read on the forward strand.
ATCGGCGGTGATAATGAGGGCTGTATCGGCGGGCAAACGGCGGGCCAGCTCGGCAAGGTTCGCATCCACATGCTCTACCTCACTCGTCCACGCTTCTGACTGCCAGCCGTAATGGTGGCCGGTGTGATCCAGATCGGACCAGTACAGGTAGACCAGGCGGGTGCCACGGTTAAGCTCAGCGATCGTGCTATCAACCCGTGCCGAGAAATGCTCCGCGAAGACCTCCCGGATTCCCCGCCATGCGGCGAGTGTTAGGCCGGTGCCCGAAAACTTGCGCGGCCCCACCGAGCAGATACCGCCGCCGTGGTCGACGCGCTCAGGGATCGGGGCTTCGACCTGCCAGTGTTCGACCGACAGTTCGCCATTATTGAAATGGAGCATCTGGACGCGCTGGCCGGAGTGTGGATCCCGCACCGTATAGCCGACCATACCGGTTTCACCCGGTGAGCGCCCGGTAGCCAAGCTGGTGATTGCGCACGCCGTCGTCGATGGGAAGACCGTCCGCGCTGATCTATCCAGGCGGCGGCGCAGGAAGGGAATGTGGCCCCGCCGAGCGTCAAGTTGGTGGTATCCCATCCCGTCAATGAGCACGACGACGGCGCGCCGCACCGGTGGCAGCCCCACCGCTGCGGCGTCACGCGCCCAGTCATCACGCGGGTCGTCGCTGCGATATCCGACCGCATAGGCAGCCGCGGATAACACCTGTGGCAGGGTTATGGCACTCATGACATTAGGGCGGCGGCATTCGCCCGCCGCAGCACCTGGACAAACTGCTGGACCTCGTTCATTTTTTCGCGCCCATCAGCCTGGACGCTCACGCGCAACTGGATATCCTCATTGCACAGCCCGCCCTGGACGTGATTTGCTTCGCATTGGGGGTCACCACAGTGACCGGCGTCAATCGCTACCCGGTGGAAGGTCCCCCACCCGATAGAGAGCATGAGTTCTTCTGGCTCATCCTCGGTGCTGATATGGCCATAGACCACGTTGACCGTGGGCAGTTGGCGCAGTGGGATTGCCTGCACCTGTACGTGCACCGGTGTATCTGAATCCGGGAAAGGCTGGTCAGAGGCGTACAGGTAGAGCAACCGCGTGGGGGTGATGACGAGGACCACCGTATAGCGGGAAATACTGCCGCCATCGAAGGACGTTTGGACGGTGGCGAAATGCCCGTAGACCGGCTCGTCTAGGAGGATATCGCGCAGGTAGGTAGCGATATGGTGGCGATGAAAAGCTATCGCCTGCACACTGTCCCAGAGCGCACGGTTGGCTCGCGTAGCAGAGCTGGACTCATTCATACTGGCCATTGTCTCACTGTCATGTGGTCGTCGGTTCGCGCAGGGTGCGGCGCGTGTCATCCCGACGTCGGCGCGGTGCAATATGGATCTCCGCGCCGGCAACGCAGACGCCGCTCTCCCCCACGATTACCGGGTGGAGCCGAACCTCGTTCACCTCTACTAGGTCGTCTTTCAGCATCGATAGCCGCCCGATGAGGTCACTGAGTGCGCCCACATCCAGTGGTGGCACCCCGCGATACCCGCGCAGGCGCACACTGGCCGCCACATCATCAATCATGGTGCGCGCATCTACACTGGTTAGCGGCGCAATCCGGTAGGAGATATCGTGCAGGACTTCTTCCGCATCCCCGGCCAGCGCGAATGCCAGGATGGGGCCGTAAAGATCATCTTCCCAAGCCCGCAGCACGCAGGCGGCTCCCGGCGGGGCCATAGGCTGAATATCCCACGACTCATCACCGCGTGCCTGGAAGCGCTGTGCCACCGATTCCACAGCACGTGCATCAGGCAGATCCAGAGCCACCCCGCCAAGATCAGTGCGGTGACGCAAGAAATGCTGCCGTGACTTCACTACTACTGGATACCCGAGCTCCTTGGCTGCCTCGATACTGTCACCCACGGTGGTCACGGTTCGGGTGGGCAGTAGCTCAATCCCGTAATATCCGAGCAGTTCGGCGGTATGCTCCCCCGCCGGTCCGGGCACTTCGCTAGCCAAGCGCCGGACCAGCGCGTGGGCTGGGCCGGGCTCCAGATCGGGATAGTCCACCAGCTGGGTATCGGCGATCCGGTCACGCACCTGCTGTAACTGGCCCAGCCGTAGCAGCTGATGCACTCCGGTATCTAGGTCTGCAAAATACGGCAGGCCCGGTCCGGCCAGGCGATGCTCACCCAGATTTTCCGGCCCCACTGCGATCCAGGGTTGGGGGGACGACGCCGCAACCGCCTGCTCCCCTACGCTCTGCGCGAAGGCGGCCGCACACTCGCGGGCAATGGCCTGCTCTGCTTTAGTCAGCCCGGTTAGCGCCAACACTCCCCCACCACCTTCGCCGGGCTCGGGCGGCACGCTGCCGGGCTCCAGAGGGCAGATATCCGTGCGCACCAGATCTCCACCATGCCGGAGGATGACTGCCTCAGCCATGGCCGCCAGGGTGGGAGAGGACGCCAGCACCCGCACTGTAGCGTCCCGCGGCACACCTGCGTGCACGGCAATATCGGTGACCTGGACCAGTTCGGTGAGCGTCGTCGTGGCTAATACGCCGCTTTGACGCAATACCTGGCCTAAAACTTGGGGTCCATGGGAGGAGGTCGCAACCATGTGGCCGGGTACGAGGCGGCTGCCCGTCCCGGCGGTAATAAGTGCGAAAACTGGCCGCATCGTGGCGAGGTTGCGGGCGATCCGTGCGAATTTGCGGGCGTTGCCCATCGTGTCTAGGCAGATGAGGGCTGGGACGGAGCGCGGGTGGGCGGCCCAGTACTGCATGGTGTCG
>JAEWHO010000047.1 GCA_023387755.1 Actinomycetes bacterium
ATCGGCCGCCCACACCAAAAACCCCCGGCGGCCCCCCGGGGGGGGGGGGCCGCGCGACGTCGTCGGAATTAATCCCCGCAATCAGCGGAAGTGCTCGCCAAACCTCCCTAACGCGCCGCGGGCCGAGCCAGCCGGCGCGCAGAGGTTATCGAGCGGTTATTCGGCGTCAAGAATATCGACGACGAACACGAGAGTTTCATTCGGCCCGATACCGGCCTGCGGCACGCCCGCGGGGCCGTAGGCCAGATGGCCGGGGATGGTGAGCATAACGCGGTCACCGATCTTACGGCCCACGAGCCCTTCATCCCAGCCCGCGATCACCATGCCAACCCCAATCGGGAAGTCGATAGGTGCGCCGCGGTCATAGGAGTTATCGAAGACGCCGCCGTCCCAGGACTGCCCCAGGTAGTTAACGGTAATGGTCTGGCCGGATTCAACGACGGCACCCTTACCTTCCTCCAGGACGGTCACCTGGAGTTCGCGCGGAGCCGGGCCGCCCGGGAAGGTGATGGTCGGCTTATCGCCGAACTCGCCAGTTGCTTCCGGTAGCTTTACGTCACTCATATAAAGCTCCTAGTCGTTATTGTTGAAGATGGCGAGCAGGCGCAGGAATTCGAGATACATCCACACCAGTGACACGGCGATACCGAAGGCGGCACTCCAGGCGTAGCGGCGCGGGATATTATTCTGCACGCCGCGCTTAACCGAATCGAAGTCCACAATCAGGCAGTAGGCGGCCAGGAATACCGCAAAAATACCGATGACGACGCCGAGTGGGATCCCCATGATGGTCATACCACGTACACCGAAGGCGTTATCGACCACGCCGGTGAGCATGAGGACGATATTAACCAGGGAGAACAGCAGGTAGCCGACCATTGCGACCAGCAGGATCTTCATGGACTTGCTGGTGACCCGCACAATGCCACCCGCGTACAGGCCCAAGCACACCAGTGCCGTAATCGTGGTGGCCAGTACCGCTTGCAGCACGATGCCCGGATACATCGCTTCGAAAGCAATGGAGATTCCGCCCAGGAAGATACCCTCCGTCACGGCGTAGGCCATGATGAGAGCCGGATTCGGTTCCCGCTTGAACGCATTAACTAGGCCCAAAACGAGCGCCGCAATCACGGCAATCAGAAAGACGCCTGGGAAAGCGGTCTGCATCCACGCGCCTACAAACCCAAAGGCCACGATGGTGCCCACCACGAGCAGGGACTTCATAATGGCGTCATCCATGGTCATGCGGTCCGTCTCCAGCGGGCCGGCGGACGGCATGTGGTAGCTCTGTTCCAGATGGTCTATACCAGCCCTCATCCCGGCAGCATCTGCGGCACTCCCATATGGCATCTGGGACGGCCCTTGCTGGCTGTACTCAGAATACTGCCCGTATTCCGGCTGCCCATAGCCTTGTTGCGGCTGCTGCCCCTGCGAGCCGGGGGTGTAGCCGGGCATGGTGGGGTAGCCTGCGGGTGTGCGCGCCTGGGTGGATTTCTCACCGAAAAGCGTGCTGGAACTAAAGTACGGGTTCGCCATTGCGTCTCCTTTTAATCTGACGGCGCTCCTAGCGTATTCAACATTCTACGGGCTAAAAACATTCCTGCCTAGGCTGAGTCTCGTCCGGCTATTGTGACCCGACGTTCATCCGGCTAAACCTGCCGACTATGCTGGAGATATGAGGGCAGGCCATCCGTTAGAGCACACCACGATGACCACGCCGGAAAAGCGCGGCCCGATCCGCCGTTTCTTACTCCGCCATCCGGCTGTCGTGGACGTCGCCGTCGCCATTATCTACGTGGCCCTGTTCGTTCCCATGCTCGCCGATCTGGGCCGGGTCAGCGCAAACGCCCGCTGGGCGGTGCCGACCTACCTAACCGTGATCGTGGCCGGCATCCTGCTGCGCCGTCACCTCCCTCTAACCTTCTTTGCTGGAGCTATCCTCCTCCCGGTTGCGCTGCGCTGCGTTACCGGCGGCTTCGGCCCGCCCTCGCAAGTGACCGGGCTCCCGCAGGAAGCCATCCTCGGCTCGGTCATTTCCGGCGAGCGAATCCACGTGCCCTACTACATCAGTTTCGTTGACCTGCCGGCCCTATCAATTGCCGCCTACAACCTCGGTGCCCTCAAACGGCTACGCCTCGCCGCCCCCATCGTCCTGGCTGGTCTCGGCATCGTCCTGGCCACCACCACCTACCTCTCCCCCCGCTCCGACCTCATTATCTGGGCCACCACCATCTGTTTAACCATGGCGGTCTCCTTCCTGACCGGCAGTAATGTGCGCGCCTCCCGTTTGCGCATGGCGCAGCTTGAACAGCGGGCCCGCCAGCTCGCACTTGAGCACGAACAGCGCGAGCAGTTGGCCGTATCCCAAGAGCGCACCCGTATTGCCCGCGAGATGCACGACGTCGTCGCCCACTCCCTGTCTGTAATGGTGACGCTCGCGGAAGGGGCCGCCGTCGCCCTGGATCGTAACCCAGCGCGGGCTAAGGACGCCGTCACCCAGTTGGCCGCGGTGGGCCGCGAATCTCTCCAGGATGCGCGCCGCCTGGTGGGCGTGCTGCGTCAGGACGCTCCCAGCTCCCCCCTCCCCGAGGGGCAGCCGGCAGGGATGGCGGAGGAGGACACCCCGCTGGAACCGCAGCCGGGCCAGCAGGATGTGCGCACCCTCGTCAACGCCTACCGGGCGGCTGGGATGCCGGTAACGTACGTGGAATCGGGCCCGGAACTGCCCGACGACGCCGGCTTCCAACTGGCGATTTACCGGATCGTCCAAGAGGCCCTCACGAATGTGCTGCGCTATGCCCGTACCTCCCCGCATATTGAGGTGACAGTCAATCGCACGGGCCGCGATGTGGTGGTCGCAATTGAGAATGAGGCCGGTGACGGGCAGAAGATCCTGCCGGGCTCCGGCAAGGGCGTGATCGGGATGCGCGAGCGGGCCGCCGTTTACGATGGCACCGTCCATGCGGGACCGACGACGCGCGGCTGGCAGGTCCGGGCCACCTTGCGCGTGCCGGGGCAAAGCCGCTCGTGGTCTTCCCCCGGCTAAGGCTTACCTTTGTGACTCGCGCGCGTCAGTACCTCACGCCGCAGCACCCACCCCGTACAGTTACAGTGACGTGGATTTGTCTAAAGGAGCACCAATGACCGCCCCCACTCCCGCAGAGCATGACCCCGCTGACGAGAGTTCCGCTTCCCCGGCCAATCCGATTCAGGTGTTGATCGTTGACGATCAGGCCCTGCTGCGGATGGGATTCTCGATGGTTCTGGACGGTGCCGACGATATTGAGGTCATCGGGGAGGCCGCCGATGGTGCCGCCGCGATCAACCAGGCGCGCGCCCTCAAGCCGGACGTCGTGCTGATGGACGTGCGGATGCCCGGCGTCGACGGTATCGAAGCGACGGAAAAAATTATCGCCGATAATCCTGAAGTGCGGGTGCTGGTGCTCACCACCTTCGATCTGGATGAGTACGCTTTCGCGGGACTGCGGGCGGGTGCCAGCGGGTTCCTCCTGAAGGACACTCCGCCAGCTGACCTCGTTAACGCGATCCGTACCGTATATAAGGGAGAATCGGTCCTCTCCCCGCGCATCACTCACCGCATGATCGAGCTGTTCGGGCAGGAGCTGCCCGTGGATGGCCAGCCGTCCGGTGAAGCCAATGAGATGCTGTCTACTTTGACGACGCGGGAGCACGAAGTCCTCGAGCTTATCGCCACGGGGGCCTCGAATGCGGAAATCGCGGCAGAGCTCTACGTTTCCGAGACCACCGTGAAAACCCACGTCGGCAATATCCTGGCCAAACTTCACCTGCGCGACCGAGTTCAGGCGGTGGTGTTCTCCTACGAGAACGGGGTGGTGCGGCCGCGCTAAGCGCGCCCAACTGCCGTTATTTCGCGGGGAATCTCTCCCCTGCTTCGAGGTCGGTAGCTCGGTGTTTCTCGTAGAAGGTGCTCCGCTTAGAGAACTCGTCATTCACCTTGTCAAAGCCGTACTGTTCCACCAGCGTCGGTTTATCCGAATACAGGTTGGTACCGAGGCCAAGCCGGTCGCCGTCGATTGTTATCCCGAGCGTCGCCAGGATGGTGGGGAAGAAATCAAAAGGAGCGAATTGGCGGTTGTGGGTGCGCTCCCGGCCCGGATCAGGCAGTGCACCGTTGATAAACACATTCACAACCGTGCGCTCATAGCTCTTATCCCAGCCGGTAAAGAAGTTCACGTCCATGGACTGGTGATCACCGGTCAGGACGATCACCGTGTCCTTATACCAGGGCTGTTCCTGCATCCAGCGCACCAGCTTCACCACTTCCCCCTGCGAGTAGTGAATAACATTCCCGTACTGGGAATCAGAGGGGAATTCCGTAGCTCGCGGGGAAAGGTAGCCGTCGTTATTGTGCGTATCCGCATTTTCCAAAATGAAATAGAACGGCTGGTCACCGGCAGCGAGCCGCGTCATTTCATCTTTGGCGTATTCGTATAGTTTGTCGTCCTCAATCCCCCACCACACTGCGTAATCTGGGGGAACGAGGCCGCGTTGCCGGGCGGTTCCCAGATCGAAAATCTCAAAGCTTCCATGCTGCTCGTAGTACTTATCCATATGGTGCCAGTGCTTGCCGGTGCCTAGCATGAAGGACGTCTTGTACCCGTGATCGTGCAACAAATCGCCGATGGTTGTGAAATCGGGGAAAGAAACCTTCCCAGCAGGCCCTGAGAACAGCGGGATCATGGGGACGCCCGCCTGGAAGTTCAACATGCCGGCCACTGAATGGTTCGCACCCATCGTTTGCAGCGGGCCGCCGTACCCATCCCGGTTGGAGAAGGTGATGTTCTCGTCGGTCAGCTTCCCTAACGCAGGCATAAGGTCCTGGTCCAAATATCCGCCCTGCTCCTTGGAGTAATACGAGTTCTCCATCGATTCAAGGTAGATGTGGACGAAGTTCTTGGGCTTTTCCGGGAAGTGCAAAATATCCGCGGTCGGCTCCACATAGTTCTGCTCAATGAACGTGGAGCGCACAAAGTACGTGCGTAGCACGCCGGTTAGGGGTAATACGGAGAAGGAGTAGGCCACACAGACTGCCACCAGGGTTGCCATCGCCGCCGTCGAGACCCGCCGCACGGTACGTAGCCGCACCGGTGCAGCCCGTTCCGGGCCCCGCCACCCCAACCACAGCAGTGGAACTAGGGCTGCAGCGAGCGCAGAGATAAGGATCGGGATGAGGACGACATTTACCACCTCGGCAAGCATCTCCGGCGTCGCCCCCGGGTCCCCGCCGAGGATGAAAAACAGGAGCTGATCGGCTTGAACGTCGTGGAAAGTAGCGATCGTCCAGCGAGAAAGGAAGAACGCAAGTCCCGCGATAAAGCCGCCCAGGGTGTACCCGATAACTGCGAGCGGAATCCGCCAGGGGTGTTGGCGATCATTGTGATAGTCCGCACTCAGGCGCTTAGCGCCATAACCAACCAAGCCGACGACGACGCCCGCCACCACTGCAACTGTCACCACATAGGCCGTACCGCGCGTGAGGGTGATGGGGTGAACATAGGGCCAGATCGTGGGGCGGACGGCGGCTTGCATGATCGTGGCGATGAGGTTAGCGAAGACGCCAAGGAGCACACCATAGGGTAGGGCGCGCGGGGCGCGAGCCAACAGGGCCCACGCCGCCGCAACAATTGCGGTAGCAGCGACCTGAAAGAGAAGAAAATGCACACTACCCCCAGTTAAAGCGTTTCAAAAGAACTTAAGCATGTAAAAAGAGCAATCCCAGCGTAGAACTCCGGCGGGAAGGCAGGCAAGAAAGGTCAGGCCTTTGAGCCTGTGATGCGCACTAAAAAGTGCCCCTAAAGGGACTCGAACCCTTACTGGACCGATTTTAAGTCGGCTGCCTCTGCCGATTGGGCTATAGGGGCTTGCTCCTAGCCTACTACCCTGGCGGCCAAGCTAAAAATAGAACCCATATCGGGTGCCGCTGTCCGGTAGTCACCTCCGCGCGGGGCGCACCTCCACGCTAAGCTCGCTCCGCATACTCCGGCCCGAATCCTGCACCTGGCGCGATTTTGCCAATGAAAGGTTTGGGCTTTACCACTTCCAGTTTATGTTTTGAGGAACGGCGGATTATCCTGGATACAGTTGCCGCCGTTCGAAAGAGCCCTCCATGTCTGAGATTCAGCCGCACAAGCATATGCCGCCCGCAACCGTCCTTTCGGGGAGCGCGGCTCGGAGCCGTGCCCGCTACCGGCACTCTCACCCAGGATCGGACCGTATCCCCCATCCGGGCCCTTCCTTGAAGCAACGCCCCTCGTTATCGTCCGGTATTGTCCGCTCTTCGCGCTACAACTCGCCCGGTGCGCGCACAATGCGCCGCCCGCGCACGCTAGATTTGCGACGCCGCTCCCTGCACCGTTACCAGTACCGACTGAAATCCGGCCCCCACGGTTTTAAGGGCTTTATCGGATCTATCCCGGCACGGCTCCATCACGAACCCACCGCAGGTATGGTCTTGCTGACCGGTGCCGTCCTCGCACTGCTGTGGGCGAACTCCCCGTGGCGGGAGATCTACCATAATCTCAGTGAATATCACGTGGGTCCGGCATCCCTCCATTTGAATCTGTCCTTGGCGCACTGGGCCTCGGACGGCCTGCTGGCAATCTTCTTCTTTGTGATCGGTCTGGAGTTAAAAACCGAGTTCGTTACGGGCGCTCTGCGCGATATTCGCCAAGCTATGGTGCCGATTCTCGCCGCTGTTTTCGGTATGGTTGGCCCGGCCGTCATCTACGTGCTGATCCAGTTGGCAACTGAATCGAACGGTCTGCACGGCTGGGCTATTCCGGTGGCTACGGATATCGCCTTTGCGGTGGCGCTACTGGGCATATTTGGCTCCGGCATGCCCCCGGCAGTGCGTACCTTCCTGCTTACTCTCGCCGTCGTGGATGATCTGCTGGGGATCATCATTATTGCCACCTTCTACACCGAATCCCTGAACTTTATTATGCTGTTTGCCGCCCTTGCGGTGGTGGCGCTCTTTGGGGTTTTGGTGAATATGCGCGTGACGACGCCGTTTATTTTAATGCCGCTCGGTGTCCTCGCGTGGGTGCTCATGCACACCTCGGGCGTGCACGCGACTATCGCCGGGGTGTTGCTCGGCCTCACTGTTCCAGCCACTATGAAACGCAGCGAGCACCGCGCGCTGACTGAGGCTTGGAGTGAACGCTTCCATCCATGGTCGGCCGGGCTGGTGTTACCGATTTTCGCGTTCTTTGCTGCCGGCGTGACTGTGGTGGGCTCCGGGCCACTGGATAAGACTTTCTTCGATCCGGTCGCATTCGGCATTATCATGGCGCTCCCCTTCGGTAAGCTCATCGGCATTTGGGGTGGAACCGCCGTCTTGGTGAAGATAACACGCCTACGCCTCAGCGGCGGGGTAAACCTGGTTGATCTGGTCGGGGTCTCGCTGCTCGGCGGTATCGGTTTTACCGTGTCACTTCTGATTGCGGGACTTTCCTTTGGGGATTCCCCCGAAACCGATCACGCCAAGATCGGCGTGATTGTGGGCTCCTTGTTGGCTGCGGTCCTGGGGGCCTGGGCGCTGCATAGGCGCACCTCCACCAAGGTGCGCGTCTAGTATAAGAGCCGTCTGCGGGTTACTGCCCCACTGAGAGGGCGATGCCATCCAGAATGTCGTGTTCAGAGGTGGTGGCGCCGCTGAGCTCTCGGCCTTGCTCAGCCACCCGCTGGGCCACTCGGCTCACGATCCGGTCCCATACCAGGGCACCTGCTGCAATGACGTCTACCCGGCCCGGATGTAGGAATCCCATAGCTTCCCGTTCGGCGCGGGTAGCCTCAATGAAGGCCTGGCAGGACGCGTGGATTCGGTCAATACTCAGGTGGGTGCCGTCAATTGCAGCCGAATCGTAGCGGGGCAAGCCGAGGGCATGGGCCGTTACGGTCGTTACCGATCCGGCCAGGCCGATCAGCCGTGCCGTCGCGCCTAAATCGACCACCTGTTCGGCGTCGTCGAGAGCCGCCTCAATATCCCGAGTGGCCGCCGCGATCTGCTCCGAACTGGGAGGATTGGTACGCAGATGATCGGTATGCAGCGGACCGGGGTTGGCGGCTTCTCCAGCCAGATGCCGCTCGCTCATCCGCACGCACCCGATATTCATGGAGTATTGGCT
>JAEWHO010000107.1 GCA_023387755.1 Actinomycetes bacterium
GCCCTGCAATCAAAGGGTAGCGATTCGCTGGCCGCGATGATCCGCGATTGCAATGTCGTAGGAGTGACGACAAACCCGTCAATCTTCGCTGCCGCCCTGAAGGACGGGGACCGTTACGCGCCCACGATCGCGCAACTGTGCGAGGACGACGCTGCCATAGCCGAGGACGTCGCATTCGCATTAATGATCCAGGACGTCCAGGACGCCTGTGATCTTCTCGCCCCGATTTACCGCGATACCAACGGTAAAGATGGGCGGGTGTCGATTGAGGTCGATCCGCGTCTGGCCCACGACACAGAAGCCACAGTTGAGCAGGCCCGCGCTCTGTGGCATGCGGTGGACCGGGAGAATCTCATGGTGAAAATCCCGGCCACCGCAGCCGGCCTGCCGGCTGTGCGCCAGGCGATCTCGGAGGGGATCAGCGTGAACGTCACCCTGATCTTTTCCCCCGACCGTTACCGGGCTGTGATCGATGCGTATATTGAAGGTTTACATGACGCCGCCCGCAACGGCCTGGATATCCAGCAGATCCGATCGGTAGCATCCCTGTTCATTTCCCGCACTGATTCCAAGGTGGATCCGCTCTTAGATGAATTGGCCCAGGCTGGGTCGGATGAAGCGAAGGAGCTGCGGGGTACCACGGGGATTGCGGTGGCCCGTATCTGCTACGGCGCCTATGAGGAAGCTTTCTCTCATCCCCGGTTCCGGGAGCTGCATAGCGGGCGTAAACAACGCCCACTATGGGCATCCACCGGGGTGAAGGATAAGCGCTATCCGCCCACCATGTATGTGACCGAGCTGGTTGCCCCCAATACGGTCAATACGATGCCGCGTGCCACCTTGGCCGCCGTAGGTGAACTGACAGAGATCCCAGCGGACTCTGTACGCCCCTATGTGGCTCAATCGATGGACGTTCTGCATCGGATCGATCAACTTGGTATTGAGCTCGATACTGTCTACCAGGAACTCGAAGATGACGGAGTCGAGAAGTTCATAGCCTCCTGGAATGAGCTGATTGAGGCGGTCCAGACCGGTATGGAACGGGCTCGTACCTCATGACACAGTGGACGAACCCCCCTGATCAACCCGGCTGATCGCCGCCTCCCGCGGATGTCCGGCCCATGTGGCGTGGTCATGTTTGGAATCACCGGCGATCTGGCCCGTAAGAAGCTCCTCCCGGCCATCTATGACCTGGCAAACCGTGGCTTGCTGCACCCTTCATTTGCTTTGACGGGTTTTGCGCGCCGTGACTTGGGGATGGGAGTCTTTCATCGACTTCGTGCGTGAGCAGGTGCAGGACCACGCCCGCACACCCTTGCGAGGCTACATTTGAGCATCTGGCTGCGGGCTGCCGATTCGTGAAGGGAAGCTTTGACGATCCGGAGAGTTTTCACCGCTTAGCCGAGCAGGTCCGCGAGCTTGATGAGTGCTTCGGAACCGGCGGGAATCACGCCTTCTACCTATCTATCCCGCCCAAGTGGTTTGGGCCGGTATGTGAGAACCTTGCCGCCAGTGGGCGGGCGTCCCATTCTATCTACGCACCGGATAACCTCTCGGCAAGAGGGGTACCGAAATTGCCTTAGTTTTCAAAACGCCGCGCAGCTCCGGGACATTACCTTCGACTGTGTTTTCCTCGGTATGGGGCCACATGGCCACATCGCCTCATTATTTCCCGAGCATGCGACGGTGCTCGCTAGCAGATATTGAAGCCGAGCGTTGTACTACCGGCACGCAGACACAGGAAAACTCCGCAGCGTTGAGCACGTATCACATATCAACGGCCTGGACGCAGTCACAGATACGAGCCCTTCCGGCACGCGGAGTTTTTGGGGAAAATGCGCTGGTTCTTACCGACCACCATCCGGTGTTTACGAGCGATATTTAACCGACGTAATGGGTCATCAACCCAATCAAAATAATGGTCACGGTCCACACGAGCGCCACAGAAATGGTGAGCCGGTTGAGGTTACGCTCGGCTACGCCCGACGAAGCGTAGGAGGTCGCAAGCCCTCCCCCGAACATATCGGACATGCCGCCACCTCGCCCCTTGTGCATGAGAATCGTCAGAATCAGGAAGAGGCTGGTGAGGACGAGCAAGACGTCCAACACAATCCGCAGGGCGGTCATAGATGCTCCCAAAATGTTTCGTTATCTACCGGGGTCCATCATAGCAGTCCCGGTCGGTTGGGTAGGGATGCCAATGGGGCCCCGCCGGGCGGGGCCCCACGTGTGTTTTTAGGCTTCGCGGTAGCGGGCGATCGCCGCGAACTCTTCAGCCTTGAGCGAGGCGCCGCCCACGAGAGCACCGTCGACGTCGTCCTTCGCCATAATATCGGCGACATTGCTGGACTTCACCGAGCCACCGTAAAGGATGCGGATGGCGTCAGCCGTCTCGGCGTCGTAGAGTTCCGCGAGGGCCGCCCGGATCGCCTGGCAGACCTCCTGAGCGTCCTCAGGGGTGGCAACCTCCCCGGTTCCGATGGCCCATACGGGCTCGTAGGCGACCACGCAGGCGCGGGCCTGTTCACCGTTTAGCTCGGCAAAGGCCCCTTTGACCTGCTCCACCGTGTATTCCACGTGGCGGCCTTCCTTACGGATGTCGAGGCCTTCACCCACGCAAATGATCGGGGTCATGTCTTTGCCGAGGGTAGCCAGTGCCTTGCGCCCCACGAGTGCGTCGTCCTCACCGTGGTACTGGCGGCGTTCAGAATGCCCCACTACCACGTAGGAGCAGCCCAAGCGCTCCAGCATGGCCGCCGAGATTTCCCCGGTGTAGGCACCGGATTCCTCCGCGGAGACGTCCTGAGCGCCGTAGCGCAGGCTCATTTTGTCACCGTCAACCAGCGTCTGTACCGAACGGATATCGGTGAAGGGCGGGATGACGACGACCTCGACTGCAGCGTAGTCGTGTTTGGCATCCTTGAGTTCCCAGTCCAGTTTTTGCACCAGGGCGACGGCCTCGAAGTGATCGAGGTTCATCTTCCAGTTGCCAGCCATAAGGGGGGTGCGAGTCATTTAGTCCTCCAAAACGTCAATTCCGGGCAGGATTTTGCCTTCGAGCAGTTCCAGCGATGCGCCACCGCCGGTAGAGATATGGGAGAAGTCGGCCTCGTTGAAGCCCAGTAGACGTACCGCTGCAGCGGAATCTCCACCGCCGACGACGCTAAAGCAGTCACCTTCCGCCAGAGCGCGGGCGATCGCCCGGGTGCCATCGGCGAAGGCGTCAAATTCGAAGACGCCCATCGGACCATTCCAGGCAACCGTCTTTGCCGAGGCGATCTTGTCGGCGTACAGCCGCTGTGATTCGGGGCCAATATCCAAGCCCATCTGATCGGCAGGCATGGCGTCGGCGGCCACGACGGTGGCGGGTGCGTCCTTAGAAAACTCAGGCGCGACGACGACGTCCACCGGCAGGATCAGTTCTACGCCACTGGCAGCGGCTTCCTCGAGGTAGCCCTTGACGGTATCAACCTGGTCTTCTTCCAGCAGCGATGTTCCCACCTCATAGCCCTGTGCTTTGAGGAAGGTGAAGGCCATACCACCGCCAATAAGCAGGCGGTCGGCTTTCTTCAGCAGGTTGGCAATGACACCGAGCTTATCGGAGACTTTCGAGCCCCCCAGGACCACAGCGTAGGGCCGGTCTGGGTTGTCAGTAGCACGACGTAGCGATTCAATCTCCTTAACTACGAGCAGACCAGCGGCGCTCGGGAGTTTCTTAGCAATGTCGTAAACGGAGGCCTGCTTGCGGTGAACCACCCCGAAGCCATCGGAGACGAAAACGTCAGCCAGGCTGGCCAGTTCGGCGGCAAGTTCCTCGCGTTCCGCATCAACCTTGGAAGTTTCGCGCGGATCGAAACGGATATTTTCCAGCAGCACGATGGTGCCCGGTTCCATCGCGGCGACGGCGGCGCGAGCCCCCTCCCCTACGGTATCGGTGGCCATGGTGACAGGCACGCCCACGAGCTCCTCCAGCCGAGCCGCAACCGGGGCGAGAGAGAACTCGGAACGGACCTCACCCTTGGGGCGACCCAGGTGCGCCATAACGATTACTTTCGCGCCGGCTTCAAGCAGGAGCTTCAAGGTGGGTAGAGCGGCCCGGATACGACCGTCGTCAGTAATGGTGGTGCCGTCTAGGGGCACGTTGAAGTCGGAGCGGACGAGAACGGCCTTGCCGTTGAGATCGCCCAGCGTGTCGATGGTGCGCATATTATCCTTCCTAACAGCCAGCGCCCGCGAGCCCACGGCTCGCGGGCGCTCGGCGTCCACAGCATTCAGCTATGTTTAGAGCTTCTCACCAACGAAGGTGGTGATGTCGACCAGGCGGTTGGAGTAGCCCCATTCGTTGTCGTACCAGGACACAACCTTCACCTGGTCGCCGATAACCTTGGTCAGGCCGGCGTCGAAGATGGAGGAGTGCGGGTCGGTGACGATATCGGTGGATACGAGCGGATCCTCCGAGTAGGCCAGAACACCCTTGAGCGGGCCCTCAGCAGCCTTCTTGATGGCGGCGTTCACTTCCTCCACAGTAACCTCGCGGGAGGCGGTGAAGGTGAGGTCGGTAGCGGAGCCGGTGATGACCGGAACGCGCAGGGCGTAGCCATCCAGCTTGCCCTTCAGCTGCGGGAGCACCAGAGCCACGGCGCGAGCAGCACCGGTGGAGGTGGGAACAATGTTCACGGCAGCAGCGCGGGCGCGACGCAGATCCTTGTGCGGGGCGTCATGGATCTTCTGGTCACCGGTGTAGGCGTGCACGGTAGTCATGAGGCCACGAACGATGCCGAATTCCTCGTCCAGCACCTTGGCCATCGGGGCCAGGCAGTTGGTGGTGCAGGAAGCGTTAGAATTGATGTGGTGGTTCTCGGGATCGTAGTCCTCGTGGTTCACGCCCATGACGAAGGTGGCATCTTCGTTCTTCGCCGGAGCGGAGATGATGACCTTCTTGGCGCCGGCCTCAATATGTGCCTTCGCCTTTTCAGCATCGGTGAAGAAGCCGGTGGACTCGATCACGATATCGACGCCGAGATCCTTCCACGGCAGGTTGGCCGGCTCACGCTCAGCCAGCGCGTGGATCTTATGGCCATCGACGGTGATGGACTCGTCATCGTAGGTCACCTCAGCATCCAGGCGGCCGAGGATGGAGTCGTACTTGAGCAGATGAGCCAGGGTGTGGTTGTCCGTGAGGTCGTTCACGGCCACAATCTCGAAGTCTGCTCCGGCAGTGCGAGCTGCGCGGAAGAAGTTACGGCCGATACGGCCAAAGCCATTAATGCCGACGCGGATGGTCACTGTATTCCTCCAACGAGTGCGCCGGTGGCGCACGTCAAGTCGAACGTACGGAAGCGCTGCTCGCGCCTCCGACCGGCCAAGTCCGGACCAGCCGGCACCTGTAACGCTACCAGGCTCGCCGCCTTCTGCACGGGGACCTCGGTCCGTTCGCAGGCGTAATCCTGGACGTGATACTCGTCGCAGATTCGCCCAAAGCGAATTTTTAGGCGTCGTCGAGCATGTCTTCGGTCAGGGCTGAGCGAGTATCAGGGATCCCCATTCGAGCGGCTTTTTTATCCGCCATTGCCAACAGACGGCGAATCCTGCCTGCCACGGCGTCCTTCGTCAGGGGCGGCTGGGCTGCTTGCCCGAGATCTTCCAGGGAGGCATCACGATGATCAATTCGCAGCTGGCCAGCCTCTTGCAAATGGGCGGGAATGGCGTCATCACTGAGAATCTCGAAGGCTCGCGCTACCCGCGCGCTCGCGGCCACTGCTGCGCGGGTGGAGCGGCGTAGATTGGCGTCATCGAAATTAGACAAGCGGTTGACTGCGCCGCGAATCTCGCGGCGCCGGCGTCGTTCTTCCCACACCTGCAGGGTTTGGTGGGCACCCATTTTTTCCAACAGTACGGAGATCGCTTCCCCATCCCGCACCACCACCCGGTCGACGCCGCGCACTTCGCGCGCCTTGGCGCTGGCTCCCAAGCGACGGGCGGCACCGACGAGCGCTAAGGCGGCCTCAGGGCCGGGGCAGGTAACCTCGAGGGCCGAAGACCGGCCCGGTTCAGTCAGCGAGCCGCGGGCCAGGAACGCTCCCCGCCACGCAGCGACCGCTTGGGAGTCGGACCCGGAGACGATTGCGGGAGGTAGCCCTCGCACCGGCCGGCCGTAGTTGTCGATCAGCCCCGTCAGGCGCGCCAGTTCCTTCCCCTGGTGAATAATTCGAACGACGTACCGCCGCCCCCGGCGCAGATTTCCGCCCTGCACCACAATCAGTTCAGAACTGTGGCCGTAAAGCGCACTAATGGCTTCCCGCAAGCGCCGGGCAGCGGTTCCGGTGTCCAGTTCCGCTTCGACCACGATGGAACCCGAAATTATGTGCAACCCGCCGGCAAAGCGAATTGTTGCGGCTGCTTCGGCCCGCCGGTCTGCTTGGCTTTCCACCTGGACTGCTGCCAGCTCCGCTTTCACATCACTGGTCAGGGACACTACGCACTCCTCATACCGTTGATACATCGCCGAGCGCACCCTCGGCGGCGTCGCGGATGGCCGCAGCCAACCGCAGGGGGTCGTGGACATCGCGCCGTCGGGCGGACCGCACCTGCCGGAACAGGACCGTCCCGCCCATCCCGGCGGCCTCCTGAACCAATTCTTCAGGGTCGTCCACCGCTAAGGGATCAGCGATAACTACATCGCAGTGTAGCTGCGGATCGTGATCGCGCAGAACTCGAAGATGATCGGCCGGTGTCAACCCCTCCGTTTCCTGGGCCTGCACGGAAAGGTTCATCACAATAATGATGACGGCTGATGAGGCCCGCACAGCCGCGGCCAGTTCGGGCACCAACAGATGCGGTAAAACTGAGGTGTACCAGCTGCCCGGCCCGAAAATAATTACATCAGCGCGTTCAATAGCTGCCAGCACTTCCGGGCGCACCGGCGGATTGGGAGGATCGAGCCGCACATTGTCCAATCGGCCCGCCGCACTGGCCACCGTCACCTGGCCGGCCACCGTATGCACTCCCCCTTCCCCGTGCACGTCCGCTTTAATCACCAGCGGGATTGAGGCCATCGGCAGGACGCGCCCCCCGGTCCCGAGCAGCCGCCCTACCATATCGAGCCCCTGCACCTCATCACCAAGGTGTTGCCACAGCGCGGCAATCAACAGATTCCCCAGGGCATGCCCGCCCAGGGGGCCGTCGGATTCGAAGCGGTGCTGGAGAACTTCTCGCCAGGTCCGCGACCACTGTGTCCCCTCACACAGGGCGCTCAGAGCCATCCGCAGGTCACCGGGTGGGAGCAGGTCGAATTCCTCCCGCAGACGCCCCGAGGAACCGCCGTCGTCGGCAACGGTAACCACGGCGGTGATGTCCTCGGATAGGAACCGCAGAGCACGTAGCGTAGCTGATAACCCGTGCCCTCCCCCCAGAGCAACCGTGGTAAGCGAGCCCATGATTACTCGCGCCCCAAGTCTCGGTGGATCGTGCGCACTGCAAACCCGTGTTCACGCAGCTGCCGCGAGATCTCCTCAGTACTGGCCACGGAGCGGTGTTTACCGCCGGTACAGCCGACGGCGATGGTGACGTAGGGCTTCAGCTCATTTTGGTACCCGCCCAAAACCGGGGCCAAGGTATTGACATAACTGGTGAGGAAATCGCGCGCGCCGGGCAGGCCGAGCACGTAATCGGAGACGGGTTTATCGCGCCCACTTAAATGCCGCAGTTCACTGACCCAATACGGATTGGCAAGGAAGCGCATATCCACCACGTGATCGGCATCTAAGGGCAGCCCGTATTTGAACCCGAAGGACATGACCGAGATATGCAGGCGGGCATCGGATTCTTCATCGGCCACCACTTCCCGCATCCGGTGAGCGAGGTCGTGCACGGACAGTTCCGAGGTATCGATGACGACGTCGGCGCGGTGCCGCATCTGCTCCAAAATGACGCGCTCATTGTCAATACCGTCCATAATCCGCCCGTCCCCCTGGAGTGGGTGGGGGCGACGGACAGTCTCGAACCGCCGCACCAGCACGGCGTCGGACGCATCCAGGAAGATGACGCGGTAGGCAATATTGTTACGGCGCAATTCGTCGAGCACGTTCACCAGTTCCGCGAAGAACTCTCGGGAGCGCACATCGACGACGGCGGCCAAGCGGTGAATGCCATCGCCGGTACTCATCATTGCTGCCAGCGGCATGAGCATCCGCGGTGGAAGGTTGTCGATGACGTACCAGTTCAGATCCTCTAGGGCGGCGGCTGCGCGGGTCCGGCCAGCACCGGACATGCCGGAGATTATGAGCAACTCGGGACGGGCCGCCGGCTCCAAGTCAGTCATTTCGTCCAGAATGGGAATACCGTGCGGAACTGTGGGTGGGTGCTGGTTTTCGCTCATAAGGCCATCGTCTCACGTTCTTTTGCGCCTGGGAGGACTTCTGTAGAGACGTTGAATCCACCCCTAACATTCGCGCTTTTGCAAGCGGTGTTTTAGAATCCATTACTGTCCTTTTACTCCAACAGAATTCGTTATATGGCACGGCAACTTTTCCGCAAGACCCGACTGAACTCCGACCGAGAAACGGCCCCCATTGTGGCCCGCAGCAAACCCCGGCGACTGACCGAACTATCCCGCAATGCGCGCCGTCATACCGCTAAACTCTTCCCCGACGCGCTCTATCCGCACGGGATGCACCCCGGGTTAGTTCCGGGTATCGATGTGGAGTCACAGCCTCTGGAATACCGCACTGACCGCTCAGCCATCGCCGTCACGGGTGCGCTCATTGTGGCCTTCATCGCCTGGGGTTTGATCTCGACCGAATCCCTGGCGAACACCTCTGAAACGGCGCTCACCTGGGTGGTTCATAACACCGGATGGCTGTTTTCTACCCTAGCGACGGTGCTTATTGTCTATATGATCGCGCTGGCTGCCAGCCGGTACGGCTCAATTCCACTTGGGCGTGATGACGAAAAGCCAGAGTTTTCTTTCATCTCCTGGGTGGCCATGCTCTTTTCTGCCGGTATGGGCATCGGTCTGCTGTTCTTCGGTGCGTATGAGCCGATGACGTATTTCCTTACTCCGCCCCCGAGCGCCCATGTGGAACCTGGCAGCTATGACGCCCTCATGGCCGCCATGACACAGACGCTGGTGCACTGGGGTATCGGGGCCTGGTGTTTCTACGCTCTCGTGGGTGCGGCCATCGCGTATAACGCCTACCGGCGCGGCCGCAAACCACTCATGAGCCGCATATTCACACCTCTGCTCGGTACTCGCCAGGTGGAGGGCCTGCCCGGGCGCATTATCGACATGATGGCGATTATTGCCACTCTATTTGGCACCTCCGCCACCCTCGGTATGGGCGCGATGCAGATTGCCCGCGGTCTCGAGGTCACCACCCCGATCGAAACCGTTTCTAAAGCCGGCATCATCCTTATTGTGGCGCTACTAACCTGCGCCTTCATTCTCTCCGCCGTCTCCGGCGTGGCCCGAGGAATCCAGTATTTGTCGAAGATCAATATGGTGCTCGCCGTGGTGCTGGGATTCTTCGTGTTTATTGCCGGGCCCACGGTTTTTATTCTCAATCTCATCCCTTCCACCTTTACCAACTACCTGTATCAGATGCCGTACCTCCTCTCTCAATCGCTGAGTTGGGGCCCTGAATCAGGTGAATTTGTGCAAGCGTGGACCGTATTTTATTGGGCCTGGTGGGCCTCATGGGCGCCTTTTGTCGGGATGTTCATTGCCAAGATTTCACGGGGCCGCACGTTGCGGGAGTTTATTACCGTCGTGTTAGTGATCCCGACGGCGGTATGTTTGGCCTCCTTCTCCATATACGGCGGCACCGCGATGACCTCCCAGATCAACGGCGTCGATATTGCCGGCGATGGGGCTGCGGAGGAGATGTTTTTTAATCTCCTCGGGTCGCTACCACTGAGTTCCGTAACCATGATGGTCGCGATGTTCTCGATTGCGATCTTCTTTGTCACGTCGGCGGATTCTGCCTCTATTGTCATGGGTACGCTCTCGCAACAGGGCAAGCCCATCCCGGATCGTCCCGTCACGGTTTTCTGGGGCTTATGCCTGTCTGGAATTGCTATTGTGGGGTTGCTGATTGGCGGAGATTCTGCGCTGCAGGGTCTACAAAACCTCATCATCGTCACTGCCCTACCTTTTGCTTTCATCATTATCGGCATGATGATCGCGTTCATTCGGGATCTTTCCACCGATCCGATGATGATTCGGCGCTCCTATGCTCGGGCCGCCATCCAGCACGCCGTCAAGGACGGCCTGGCTGCCCACGGTGACGATTTCGAACTCAAGGTCACCCGCTCTAAGGCCGGGGAAGGGGCCGGAGCGAATTTCGATTCCACCGCCAGTGAGCTGACCGAATGGTACGAGGGCCGCATTCTGGACGAAAAACCGGCAGCGGAGTAGCCGGCCCGCTAATCGGAATGGAGGTGGGAGTGGATCTGCTCGGCCAGAGCTGCTCCCACCCCGGGGACCTCTTGGAGCTGCTCGACGGTAGCTGCGCGGATCGCTTTGAGAGTACCGAAATGCTTACGTACCGCGGCTTGCCGGGCCGGTCCCAAACCGGGCACGTCGTCTAAGGGCGATCGGGTCATGGCTTTGGAGCGCCGTTTGCGGTGGAATGTGATCGCGAACCGGTGGGACTCATCGCGCAGATGTTGGAGCAGGTAGAGCGCCTGGCTGGTACGCGGCAGGATGAGTGGGAATTCCTCTCCGGCCTGCCAGATTTCTTCTAGGCGTTTGGCCAGGCCAATCACCGGAATATCCATGTTTAACTCGTCGGCGATCTTTTGAGCGGCGTTCACCTGCGGTAAGCCTCCATCCACCACCAGAAGTTGCGGCCGATACGCAAAACGCTGCGGGCGGCCCGTGTCAGGGTCGACGGCGCCGCTGCTGGGGATATCGTCGTCGTCATTGAGGCGGGCAAATCGCCGCCGTAAAACCTCCGCCATGGCCGCCGTATCGTCGGCCGCGCCGTCGCCCTCCGGGCCGCGAATAATGAAATGCCGGTAGTCGGATTTGCGGGGGGCGCCGTCTTCGAAGACCACCATCGAGGCAACCTGGTTTGTGCCCTGTGTATGCGAAATGTCGAAACATTCAATACGCAACGGGGCCTGGTCTAATCCCAGATTCAGCTGCAGCTCCTCCAGAGCTGCCGAGCGGGCCGAGAGGTCACTGGCCCGCTTTGTGCGGTGCAGTGCCAAAGCTTGCACAGCATTGGTGTGCACGGTTTCGAGCAGGGTTTTCTTAGCTCCCCGCTGGGGTACCCGCACCTGGACTCGGGCCCCGCGCATATCGGTGAGCCAGTCCGCGAGGACGTCCGCATTCGCGGGCATTGTGGGGACGAGGATTTCTGGGGGAATCGCCTCCACCGCCAGGTGATCAACGTCGTCGACGCTGCGACGGTTCTGGGTGGTGCGTCCGCTGCGTCGGTCGGCATACACCTGCTGTAGGAGGCGTTCGACCATCTCGGCTGCGTCGGCGTCGTCACTGCGTTCACTGACCCACCCGCGATGGCCACGGATCCGGCCGGCCCGCACATAGAACACCTGCACGGCGACTTCCAGCTCATCTAACTCGAGGGCGTAAATATCGGCGTCCGCGCTTTGCGGTAGGACGAGCGTATTTTTCTCGGTGACGGCGGCGAGGGCTTCTATGTCGTCCCGCAGCGCGGCCGCTTTCTCGAACTCTTCTGCCTGCGCTGCCGCCAGCATCTGGGCTTTGAGGCAGGCAGTGATCTCGGCGGTATGGCCGGTCATAAAATCGCATAGCTGCTGGGCCAACTGCCGGTGGTCGTGGGCGCTGATTCGTGCCACGCAAGGGGCGGAGCATTTGTCGATATATCCGAGCAGGCAGGGGCGACCACTGGTCTCGGCACGCTTAAAAACACCAGCGGTGCAGGTGCGCACCGGGAATACCCGCAGCAATGTGTCGAGGGTTTCACGTACCGCCCAAACTTTGGCGTAGGGGCCGAAATAGCGTATCCCGCGGCGTTTTTCCTGCCTGGTCACGTAGACGCGGGGGTAGGTCTCCCCCATAGATACCGCCAGGTATGGATAGGATTTGTCATCCCGGTACATGACGTTATATCGGGGCTCGAATTCTTTAATCCACGCATATTCGAGGGTGAGAGCCTCAATTTCTGAGGTGACGACCGTCCACTTTACAGCGGCCGCCGAGTACACCATGGTGCGGATACGCGGATTCAACCCGGCTGGGTCCTGGAAATAGCTGGATAAGCGCGCGCGTAGATTCTTGGCTTTACCTACATAGAGAACGCGGCCTTCGGCGTCGGAAAAACGGTACACCCCTGGCTCGGTGGGGATATGGCTGGGGCGGGGGCGGTAACTGATCGGGTCAGTCATAATGTCCCTCCTACCCCATATCGACGCTGGCTCATTGCGGTAGGATCTCACGCAGATACTGGCCGGTAAAGGACTCTTCTACGCGGGCGACCTCTTCCGGGGTGCCCGCAGCGATGACCTGACCGCCGCCGTCGCCGCCTTCAGGCCCCATATCAATCACCCAATCGGCGCTCTTAATGACGTCGAGGTTATGCTCAATCACCACCACGGTATTGCCTTTATCGACCAGGGATTGCAGCACCAATAAGAGCTTGCGAATATCCTCAAAATGCAGGCCGGTGGTGGGCTCATCGAGGACGTAGATGGAGCGGCCATTGGAACGGCGGTGTAGCTCCGAGGCCAATTTCACGCGCTGTGCTTCACCACCGGATAGCGTTGGGGCGGACTGCCCGAGGCGGACGTATCCGAGGCCTACGTCGGTAAGTGTGGTGAGGTGACGCGCGATTGCCGGAACGTTTGCGAAGAAGTCTGCCGCCTGGCTGATCGGCATGTCAAGAATATCCGCCACATTCTTTCCCTTGAACCGAATTTCTAGGGTTTCGCGGTTGTAGCGGGCCCCGTGGCATACTTCGCAAGGGACGTAGACGTCTGGCAGGAAGTTCATCTCAATTTTGATGGTGCCGTCGCCACTACAGGCCTCGCAGCGGCCACCTTTGACGTTAAAAGAGAACCTCCCCGGCCCATATCCGCGCACCTGGGCTTCGGTGGTTTGGGCAAAGAGTTTACGGATGTGGTCCCACACGCCGGTGTAGGTGGCCGGGTTCGAGCGTGGGGTACGGCCGATGGGCGATTGGTCTACGTGCACCACCTTGTCCAGATGCTCTAACCCTTCGATCCGCCGGTGCCGCCCCGCCGGGGTGCGATTATTGTTCAGCTCCCGCGCCAGGGCCCGGTACAAGATCGTGTTGACCAGGGTCGATTTACCCGATCCGGAGACGCCCGTGACGGCGGTGAACGTCCCCAGCGGGAAAGATACGGTGAGGTCTTTGAGGTTATTCTCTCGTGCCCCCTGTACGGTGATCACGCGGTTGCGGTCCACGGGACGGCGCTCCAGCGGGACGGCGATCGTGCGCCGCCCAGCCAGATAGTCCCCGGTCAGCGATTCGGGTGCGTTCAGGAGTTCGGCGTAACTGCCGGAGTGCACGATTCGGCCGCCGTGTTCGCCGGCCCCCGGCCCAATATCAACCACCCAGTCAGCGGTACGGATCGTATCCTCATCATGTTCGACCACGATGAGGGTATTGCCAAGATCTCGCAGGCGGGTGAGAGTATCAATCAGTTTGCGGTTATCGCGTTGGTGGAGGCCGATAGAGGGTTCATCCAGGACGTAGAGGACCCCCACAAGGCCGGAGCCGATCTGGGTGGCCAGGCGGATACGTTGCGCTTCCCCACCCGAAAGGGTGCCGGCTGATCGGGAGAGCGTCAGGTAGGTAAGCCCCACATCTACAAGGAAGCCGAGGCGCGCGTTTACCTCTTTGAGGACCTGCCCGGCGATGGCGGCGGCCCGCCCCGTCAGTTCCAGCCCGGCCAGAAAATCGCGAGCGGCTTCGATCGACATAGCCGTCAGCTCGGCGATCGACTTTCCGCCGATCGTTACCGCTAATACTTCCGGTTTCAGGCGTGCTCCTTGGCAGGTGGGGCAGGGGACTTCCCGCATATAGCCTTCGTAGCGTTCGCGGGTGTTGTCGGATTCGGTCTCCCCATGTTTACGTTCGATAAACGTGACCACGCCTTCGAATCCGGTGGAGTATTGCCGTTCCCGGCCCCAGCGGTTGCGGTAGCGGACGTGCACTTTGTGATTGCGCCCGTACAGAAGGGCCCGTTGGGCTTTCTTCGGCAGCTTCTCATACGGCGTGGTGAGATCGAAGCCGAGCTCCTGCCCAAGCGCGCTCATCAAACGTAGATGGTAGTCAGAGTTCCCTCGATTCCACACCGTAATGGCCCCCTCCGCAAGACTCAGGTGCGGGTCGGGGATCACCAGTTCGGGGTCAACTTCTAGCCGGGATCCGATACCGCTGCAGTCGGGGCAGGCGCCATAGGGGGCATTGAATGAAAATGTGCGCGGTTCGATTTCCTCCAGCGTTAAAACGTGGTCATTCGGGCAGGCTCGTTTTTCACTAAACCGCCGTCGCTCGCCGGCATCAACAAAATCGATAACGACCAAACCCTCCGCAATATCGAGGGCGGTTTCAATCGAATCCGTGAGCCGGTTCTTCACACCGTCCTTAACCGCCAAGCGATCAACGACGACGTCAATATCGTGTTTGAGCTTCTTTTCCAGGGTGGGTGGCGCATCCAGCCGCACCATTTCCCCGTCGACGACGGCGCGCGCGTAGCCGCGGGACTGCAATTCCCGGAAAAGCTCAGAATATTCTCCTTTTCGTCCCCGCACCACGGGCGCGAGTACCTGGAAGCGGGTTCCCGATTCGAGCGCAAGTAAGCGATCAACGATCTGCTGCGGCGTCTGCGCTACGATTTCCTCCCCACATTCCGGGCAGTGCTGCACGCCGGCACGTGCGTACAGCAGACGCAAATAGTCGTAAACTTCGGTAATCGTCCCGACGGTAGAACGCGGATTACGAGAGGTCGATTTTTGATCGATAGAGACGGCCGGGGAGAGCCCTTCAATAAAATCGACATCCGGTTTATCCATCTGGCCTAGGAATTGGCGGGCATAGCTCGAGAGCGACTCCACATAGCGGCGTTGGCCTTCAGCGAAAATCGTGTCGAATGCAAGAGAGGATTTCCCGGACCCGGACAGGCCCGTAAAAACAATAAACGTATCGCGGGGTAAATCGAGGTTGACGCCGGTGAGGTTATGTTCGCGTGCACCCTGAACTACTAGCCGATCACTCACCATCTAAGGGTAGGCCGCCTCACGACTTTTCGCATGTCTGCTCTCCGCTCGCCCACCATGTGGCAGCCCATACCAGGGCGGCACCGACGCTGCCGAGAACCGCTACCAGGACGATACCGCGCCACGGCAACAGAGCAAGAGCCGCGAATGAACGTAGC
>JAEWHO010000048.1 GCA_023387755.1 Actinomycetes bacterium
GTGCTTGAGAGCACCATTTAAAGGTGCTTCTGGGGCACAGTTCAAGGGGACAAAAATCATGCCTGACAACTTAGTTGGTGAGCTAGGGTGGATGATCGCAAATGGTGAATTGCGATCAGGTACTACCTTTACGCTCGCCGAGATTAGTGATCGGTTTGGGCTTTCGCGCACAGTTGCGCGGGAAGCAATGCGCGTTCTGGAAGCCAAGGGCATGCTGGCACCCAAGCGGCGCGTGGGTTTAGAGGTCCGCGAGCCTGACCATTGGGCGCCTTTTGATATCTCCATTATCGGATGGCGTTTAGATGGGCCACACCGGCGCGAAGAGCTGCGCTCCTTGGCGGATCTGCGGTTGGCAGCGGCCCGTCCGGCAGCGCGCTGTATGGCGATGCGTGGGGAAGAATCGGACCGTAACCTCCTATTGGCCTACGCCCAGCGGATGTGCGAGCTCGCGGAGGACTACCGTTTTAAGGAATACTATGACTGCGAGGTCGCCTTCCAGTCGCTGCTCTTCCGTTCTTGCACTAACCGGTTTTTCGCTGGTATTGCGGACGTTGTTGGGGAGCTAGTGCGAGCATGCCAGGCCGGAGACGAAGGCTTCGTTCAAGATCCGCGCCGCATGGCACCGAAGTATGCGGAGCTAGCGGAAGTAATCTGCGCGGGTGATAGCGACCGCGCCGGGGATTTGATTGTGGAGCTCCTGCGCGAGTTGAGCGTTGTCGATTGTCATTAAATCCCTCTCGAGAAGGGGGAGTTAGGGCCGCTTGCCGTCTATGCTGGCACCAGTGCCCCAACGATATGGAGTGTCAGCTTTGCGTAGATTAGCCATCGCCGCTGTTGCGGCCCTTGCCTTAGGCCTGAGCGCCTGCGCCAATAACGCCCCTGCCGGTCAGACGGCCGCGCCGTCTGCACCGGCAGGTAGTGCGTCGTCGGCGGCCACCGATGATCTCACCTTCGCGATGATCACCCACTCTAAACAGGGGGACGCCTTCTGGGATATCGTCAAGTCCGGCGGAACCGACGCGGCCGGCGTTATGGGTGTTGAGATGACCTACCAGGCCGATCCGGACCCAGCCCAACAGTCCATCCTTATTAACAATGCAGTGGCGCAGAAGGTCGACGGGCTCATCGTTTCCATGGCCAACCCGGACGGCCTGCGTGAAGCCGTCAAGGGCGCGGTCGATGCGGGCATCCCGGTCATCACCATCAACTCCGGGATCGAGTCGTCTAAGGAGTTCGGTGCCCTCACCCACGTAGGCCAGTCCGAGGAACTCGCCGGGGAGGCCGCCGGAGAACAGTTTGCTCAGGCCGGTAAGAAGAAGATGATCTGCGTGATCCACGAGGCCGGGAATATCGGCCAGGAGCAGCGTTGCGCCGGGGCAGCGAAGAAGTTCGGCGGTCAGGCAGAAAATGTGCAGGTAGACATCTCCGATCTTGCTGCTGCCCAGAGCACGATCACCGCTAAACTACAGGCCGATCCGGCCATTGACGCGGTATTTACGCTCAATGGTTCCATCACCGCCTCCGCCCGCGGCGCTATTAAGGACACCAGCTCCGCGGCGATGCTCGGCGGTATCGACCTCGACGCCGGCGTGGTCGAGGGGATTCAGCAGGGTGAAGTTGCCTTCGCCATCGACCAGCAGCCTTACGCGCAGGGCTGGCTCCCGGTCGTCTTCCTCACCCAGAAGGTGCGTGACGCCATGGACGTGGGCGGCGGCCAGCCGGTCTATTCGGGCCCGCTCGTGGTGACCAAGGACAACGTCGATTCGATTGCGGACGCAACCGCGCGAGGTAAGCACTAATGACGACGACGACGGCCGGGCGCCCCACCTGGGGCACCCGGCTCCTCCGCCTTCCTGAGCTGGGGGCCCTAGTTGCGGCCCTCATCGTGCTGGTCTTCTTCACGCTGGTCACGCCGGTCTTCCTCTCCGCCGAAGGGATCTCGACCTGGTTGGAGTCCTCCGCGACCATCGGCATTATGGCGGTTGCCGTGGCGCTGCTAATGATCGGCGGGCATTTTGACCTCTCCGCCGGGGTCATGACCGGCACCACCGCGCTCCTGACCGGCGTCCTCGCCGGTACTTACGGGGTGAACCTGTGGGCCGCCGTCGTCGTCTCTCTCCTGGTGGCGCTCGCTATCGGCGCGCTCAACGGGGCCCTGGTGCTCCGCACGGGGCTGCCAAGTTTCATCATCACTCTCGGCACATTCTTTGTATTGCAGGGCGCAAATCTGGCGGTCACCAAGGCCCTCACCGGCACGGTGGCGCTGCAGGGGATGGATAAGGTCCCGCACTTCTATGACGTGCGTTGGATTTTTGGCTCTACAATTCCGCTCGGGAATCTGCAGATTAAGGCGCCCGTGGTGTGGTTTGTGCTGGTGACGGCGCTCGCCGCAGTAGTCCTCAATCGCACCCGCATGGGCAACCACATCTTCGCCGTCGGCGGGGACCGCCCGGCCGCCCGCGCCAACGGGGTGCGCGATATTCGCACGATTATGGCGCTGTTTATGACCACGGCTGCGGCCGGCTGGTTGGTCGGGATGCTGGCCCTGTTCAAGGTTGGCACTGCCCAGGCTACCACCGGCGTGGGCCAGGAGTTCATCTATATTATTTGCGCGGTTGTGGGCGGGTGTATGCTCACCGGCGGTTTCGGCTCGGCCGTTGGGGCAGCCCTCGGCGCGCTGATCTATGGCATGACCAGCCAGGGCATCGTCTACGCCCAGTGGGATAACAACTGGCTGAAAACCTTCCTCGGCGTCATGCTCTTGGCCGCCGTCATCGTGAACTGGTATGTGGCCCGGCGAGCGGGGGTGCGCAAATGAGTACACAACACGAGCAGCCCGCCGCAGCCGCGCCGATTATCCAGGCGCGCGGGGTGGGTAAACAGTTCGCCAGTGCGGTCGCGCTCGCGGATGTCGATATGTCGGTTATTCCCGGGCAGGTCACCTGCGTGTTGGGGGATAACGGGGCCGGCAAATCGACGCTTATTAAGATTCTTTCCGGTGTGCACGAACATTCCAGCGGGGAGTTGCTGATCGACGGCGAGGCCCGCCGTCTCACTGCCCCGCGCCAGGCGCTCTTGGCCGGGATCGCAACCGTCCACCAGGATTTGGCGATGGTGCCGCTCATGCCGGTGTGGCGCAACTTCTTCCTCGGCGCGGAACTGGTTGGCCCGCTGGGGCTGCTGCGCACCCGCGAGATGAAGCGCGTGGCGGTGCAGGAGCTTGCCTGCATGGGTATCAATCTGCGGGATCCGGATCAGCCTGCAGGCACGCTGTCGGGTGGGGAGCGCCAGTCGGTGACGATTGCGCGCGCCATCCACCGCGGCGCGCGCGTGCTGATTTTGGATGAGCCGACGGCGGCACTTGGCGTGAAACAGGCTGGGCTAGTCCTGGATAATATCCGTGCTGCCCGGGAACGCGGGATCGGCGTCGTCTTTATTACGCACAATCCGCAGCACGCGATGCAGGTGGGGGATCGCTTCCTGGTGCTCAATCGGGGGCGTTCCGTCGGTGAATACGCGCGCGGCGAGATCACCGTTGAACGGTTGACTGAACTGATGGCCGGCGGGGTAACCACCAGTGAATAACCGCGCTACCCGCCGAGGTGAGTAGAGTCTGCCGGGCGGGTATCCCGCCCATCCTGCGTCGTCTTGTGCGCGGACATATGCCGCCATGCCCTGATGGCAAAGGCAACGAAGACAATCGCGACGGCGATAGCCAAGATGATGTATACGACTGAGGAGATGGCTCCAGCGGTCATGACGTAGCTCCGTACTTCTGTGCCTATTGCCGCGACTGCCGCGCGGCGTGGTTATGGTGGTGCGGGCTCTTCATTGACCCGCTGCTTAGCGCTATGAGGGGTCATGTAAGTACAAAGAACCTACCGGCCGACTTATAGTGTAGCTCACACTACTCTCTCTTTTTTTTGCGTCAAGGATTTATTCGAATAACTGCTTGGTGCTGCAGGAATAATCCACTACCGTCGCAGGCGGCTGAGGGTGAATGCCAGGGACGCAAAAATCAGCGCATTGCGGGCATTGGCAGAGTAGGTGAACTCCGGATTGGCGAGGTGGCTGACGAGGGTACTGAGGGCAATCGCACCTAGCGTCCAGGTGATCTCTTGCGCGAGAAATCGGCGGGGGCCGTGGCGGCGTCGGCGTAGATACGCACCCACAGGAGGGTCTTATCCACGTTAGCGCTCACTGCCCACGCTCATTTCCCCACAGCAGGCCGGCTCCCGTCACGGCGCGGGCTGGCATTGCTGTAGCTGGGTGAGGGCGGAATTCACGCGGGCGGCTGCCTCACTGCTGGCGGTGGCCGGATCGGCGAGGATTGCGTCGAGCTCCTGCATGGCCTCAATGCGTATCTGCGCGAGCGCTCGACCGGCTGCAGTGGACTCATCCTCCTCGCCAGGGCACAACGGGCCGCCGAGTGCGGCGTTGACAAGGATGTCGTTCGGGAAGTGCCAGTTATGCAGGTCAGACCAGATTGACGCTGATGCCGGCACAGTCATGCAGGTATCGGTGCTCGCTTCAGGCGGCATGGTCGCCGGCACGTCAGATAGACAGCGAGGTAGTTCAATATCGGCGCTTTGTAGCGCAACCCACTGCTGCTGGAATCCCACGGTTACCGGCCCGCGGAAACGCTCATGGCCCTGAGATAAACACACCCACAGATCATGCTCATCCGGCGTGCAGGTCACCGAGGTTGGTCCACTGGGGACCAGCCGGGGCGTCGTATTACCCATCACCCCCACCAGAGCCGCTGCGATAACCCCCGCGAAAATCCCTGCACCGATCCGTGCCCGCAGGGTCGGCTGCAGGGCACGCAGCAGCACGATTACGCCGATGAGGGCGGCGATGAGTAGGAGGGAGAACCGCTGCCCGACGAGCCCGGGCCGGTAGTCCAGCAGTGTGAGCGGGCCGGTGC
>JAEWHO010000087.1 GCA_023387755.1 Actinomycetes bacterium
GTTCATCGAATCCGTGGAGCGTGAGGAGGCTGAAGACGCCAGCGAGTAGGAGCCCATATCTGGGCACCCGTGTGGTGCGAGATGCACCCCTCATATGGGCATAAACGTGGGACAATAGAAACAGGCCCTACCACCTGGAGGAGCGTGTTGTGAGTTCCGAGTTGCCTACCGATGTTCCGACCTTGCAAAAGGAAGTCGTCTCCCTCGCCGGGAAGAACGAGCGCCTATCAGCGGCATTGGGGGCTGCCCGACGACGTTTGGAAGAGCAACAGGAATATATCGACCAACTCACCCGCGCCCCCGGCAGCTACGGCGTATTCCTCAGCGGGGATATGCCGGCCCGGGAAGCTGACGTCATGGTCGGAGGGCGGCGGATGCGCGTGCCCGTCGTTCCAAGCCTGCCACTGGGAGCGCTACGCCGCGGCCAGCTGGTGCGGTTGAACGAACATATGCTCATCATCGGGGTGGCCGACTATGAGACCACCGGTGCGCTCGTGTATGTCAAAGAGACCCTTGAGGATGGACGAGTCGTAGTCCATGGCCGCGGCGGGGACGCCGTCGTCATGGAAATATCCGGCCAATTACGGGGCCAGAAGGTGCGCGTGGGGGATGTCGCTCTAGCTGATATGCGCTCCCATACGCTTATCGAGATTGTTACCCTGTCCGAACTGGATGATCTGCTCCTCGAAGAAGAGCCCGATGTGGACTATAGCGATATCGGCGGGCTCAGCAAGCAGATAGTCGAAATCCGTGACGCCGTGGAACTTCCGTTCGCGCACCCCGAGCTCTACCGCGAACACGGCCTGCGTCCACCTAAGGGAGTACTGCTGTACGGCCCGCCGGGATGTGGGAAAACACTGATTGCTAAGGCCGTGGCGACGTCATTGGCGCGGCTGTCCAATGAGGACGGCAAAGCCGCCTACTTCCTTAACATTAAAGGCCCTGAACTACTGGATAAATATGTGGGGGAGACCGAGCGTCATATCCGGGTGATTTTCGCGCGCGCTCGCGAGAAAGCCGCCCTGGGAGTGCCGGTGGTTATCTTCTTTGACGAGATGGAGTCGCTCTTCCGGACCCGCGGGTCGGGAGTTTCTTCCGACGTCGAAACGACGATTGTCCCGCAACTCCTAGCCGAGATTGACGGGGTAGAAAAACTCGACAATGTCGTCATTATTGGGGCCTCGAACCGCGAGGATATGATCGATCCGGCGATTTTACGGCCGGGACGCTTGGACGTGAAGATTCGAGTGCAACGCCCTGACGAGACTGGATGCCGAGATATTTTCAGCAAATACCTCACCGATGATCTGCCCTACCGGGACAGTGAAATCGCGGCATATGACGGAATCAATGGTGTTATTGACCATCTCATTGAGATGGCGACCAGCCAGCTTTTCGCGCTGGATGAAGCCCGCCAGCTCTTTACCGTAACGTTTGCTGATGGCACCGTGCACACCCTGTATTTCCGGGACTTCGTCTCCGGTGCGCTCATCGCCAATATTGTGGACCGGGTGAAGAAAGCAGCCGTCAAAGACTTCTTGGCGCACGGTCAACGCGGGATCTGCAGCGCCCATATGCAGCGTGCTATCGAGCAGGAAATGCGTGAACATGAGGATCTGCGCGCCACCACCGACCCAGAAGAATGGGCGCGGGTGCTGGGCCGCACCGGCCAGCGGGTTATTGATGTGCAACCGGTAGGAGATTAAGCCGTGAGTGTGATTAGGCCCCTAGGGCTAGAAACGGAATACGGTATTACCGAATCCGGTGTCAGCAGTGACGTGATCGGATTATCGACAGCACTGGTTGAGGCGTATGCCAGTTCCGTGCCCCATGCAGGCTGGGACTACCGCGGGGAGGATCCACTAGCTGACGCGCGCGGCTATCGCCTCCCACGCGCTGCCGCCGATCCATCTATGCTGACCGATAACCCTGATCGAGCCGCGCCCAGCGGCCCTGCGCAGGGGAGCGTAAAGGGCCATGGCACACGCGCGAAGGTGGGCGCCCACGTCATGGATTATGACGGCGACACCGGCCGGCGAGGAGCCGCCAATGCGGTCCTGACCAATGGGGCCCGCCTGTACGTGGATCACGCCCACCCGGAATACTCCGGCCCGGAAGTAACCACCCCGCTTGATGCAGTGCGCTGGGATCGTGCCGGCGATGAGATCGCCACGCGGGCGGTTGACATTCTCGCTGCGCGCGGCCGCACGATTGCGGTCTATAAGAATAATGGCGATGGTAAAGGGGCTAGCTATGGCACCCACGAGAATTACCTTGTCGATCGCCACTTGCCCTTCGGCGATATCGTTCAGCACCTGACCACCTTCCTCGTCACCCGCCCCCTCATCTGCGGATCTGGGCGCGTCGGGATTGGGCAACGTAGTGAAGAATCCGGCTTCCAAATATCACAGCGGGCCGACTATATCGAGAACGATATTGGCCTGCAAACCACGTTCGACCGGCCCATTATCAACACCCGCGACGAACCCCACGCCGATGCCCGCCGGTGGCGCCGGCTCCATGTTATTACCGGGGATGCCACCCTGTTCGACGTTTCCACCTTCCTGAAGGTGGGCGTCACCTCCCTGGTTCTGTGGTACCTGGAACGTGGCGAGGTGGCACTGGATCTGGATGCACTCACCCTGTCCGCACCGGTCGTGGATTGCTGGGGCGTCTCCCACGATCCCTTCGGTCACCACCTATCGGCCACGACCGGCTCGCCTACCGCCCTCGATATTCAGCGCACCTTCTGCGATCTTATCGGTAACGCGTTGGAGTCCGACGGCGTCACCTGCGCTCAAACCGCGCAGGTGATGAAGGAATGGTCTCGGATTCTTGATG
Organism: Actinomycetes bacterium; assembly: GCA_023387755.1. Lineage (GTDB taxonomy): Bacteria > Actinomycetota > Actinomycetes > Actinomycetales > Actinomycetaceae > Bowdeniella. The sequence goes on from JAEWHO010000087.1 coordinate 2,842, forward strand.
GTCTGGCCACCGATCCGGCCAGTCTGGTAACCGATGTGGAATGGATAGCCAAGAAAACCCTGCTGGAGTCCATGCGCCGGCGCAGTAACCTGAGCTGGGATGATCCCAAACTGCAGGCGGCGGACCTGCAGTGGGCACAACTGGGGCCACGCGGCCTGGTCAGTGCATTAGATCGAGCCGGGCGGGTGCGGCGTCTGGTGGCACCCGCTGAGGTAGAGGTAGCGGTAACCACTCCGCCGGCCGACACCCGCGCCTACCTGCGAGGCCTCATGATTTCTCGCTTCCCCGTTCATACGGCGAGCTGGTCTTCTCTGGTCACCCCACATCCCGATCGTACGGGTTATATGCGGATCTCCCTTCCCGACCCCACTGCCGGTACCCAGGCCGATCTCGGCACTTTGGCCGAAGCGGAGTACGCTGAGATTATTGCCGCATTAAAGGAGTGACATGAAGCGCGAATATGTGCAGCCCCAGCAGGCTGCCCCCCAAGAGGTTGATGAGGAAGACGTCACCATTCAGCCGGCCGCCCAAACCGATGATATGGACGCCCTGCTCGACGAAATCGACGGGGTTTTAGAAGCAAACGCCGAATCCTTCGTCCAAGGGTTCGTCCAGAAAGGCGGCCAGTAGCTCCCGTGAAGTCTCCCCGGCGGATCTTCGGTATCGAAACCGAATATGGCCTCACCTGTGCCCACCGCGAGCAGGGCGAGCCGCCACTCAACGCGGAAGAAGCCGCCGCGGAGCTATTCCGCCCCATGCAGTTATCGGGCCGGGCAGCTAATGCTTTCCTCGCCAATGGGGGCCGGCTGTATCTCGACGTCGGCGCCCATCCGGAATACGCCACCGCCGAATGTGACACCCTTGAGGACTTACTCAACCAGGACCGCGCTGGCGGGGAACTCATGGCCGATCTGGCTCGCCGTGCCAACGCCCGGCTATCAGAGCAAGGCATTCCAGGTGTTATCCATCTATTCCGCAATAATGCCGATTCACGCGGTAACTCCTATGGTTGCCACGAAAACTACTTGATCCGGCGCACTCAACGCCACCAGCAGGTAGTTGCCAGCCTGGTTCCATTTTTCGTTACCCGTCAAATCGTCGTCGGATCGGGATATCTGCGGCTCCGCAAAGGGATAGCCAGCTACGGTTTCTCCCAGCGGGCAGACCAAACCTGGGATGCGGTATCGGCAGCCACCACCCGCTCTCGCCCGATTATCAATACCCGAGACGAGCCCCACGCCGATGCCCAAACCTACCGCCGGATGCACGTCATCGTCGGGGATACCAATGTGTCCGAAGCGGCCACCGCGGCGAAGGTCGCCATGACTGATCTGGTGATTGCCGTGGCGGAAGCGGGCAAACTGCCGACCTGGGAGATGGTCGATCCCATGCGGGCTATCCGCGAGGTCTGCTACGACCTCACCGGACGAACCACCTGTGACCTCACTGAGCACCGTTCACTCTCGGCCATATCTTTGCAGCGCCGCTACCTGCAGGCAGTAGAGGATTTCGGATTCGACCTCACCGAGCTCCAGCGCTACACCCTCGATCTGTGGGACCGGGCGCTCACCGCTATTGAAAGTGGCGAATGGGGGCCGGTAGAGCATGAATGCGACTGGGCTATAAAGAAGAAGATGCTGGACCGCGCCGCGCGGCGGGGGGCCGCCCTCGATTCGATGATGGCCTCCCGGCTCATGCTCGCCTACCACGACATCACCGATGCGGGACTGCGTGAACGAATGGAGGAGCGGGGGATGATCCGCCGGCTGACCACGCCGTCGGGCGTGAACGCAGCCCTTACCCAAGCCCCGACGACGACCCGCGCCCACGTGCGGGGCCAGTTTATCCAGGCGGCCCAAGCCCACCGGCGCGATTACACCGCCGATTGGACGCATGTCCGCCTCGACGATGGTCAGCATCGCGCGGTGCGTTTAGACGATCCATTTGCCAGCCACGATGAACGAGTCGATAAGCTATGTGCAGCAATGGATGACGTCGATATTCCCTGGTGTTAAATGCGTGTACCTTCCCGGTTGGTCAAAGTCCTAGCCCCGGTCTGCCTCATTACAGCACCGCTTCCCAGCGGCTGTTCTAACCCGCTGGCGCCCACGGAGCCTTCGCCCACGGTTCAGTCGGTGATTGTGCAGGGGTCGCTCGGATCGGTGCCCGCCATTACCGTCGATGAGAATCTGCACGTGAGCTCCCGAGAACAACTCAACGCCATTGTTGGAACCGGGCGGACTGTAGAGTCGGGCGCGACTGCGATTATCTCGGTCAATACCTTTGACGGCGGCACCGGAAAACTGGTCGAAAATGAAGCCACCGGGCGCCCCCAAATTGTCACGGCCGATGCTGATGGGGTGGGTAAGGAACTGGCCGAGGTGATCGTCGGGGCCCACGAGGGGGACCGTAAAGTCTTGTTAGAGCCGGTGGCGATTAATCAGCGTCCCTCCACCCTCGTCACGGTTATTGATATCCTCCCCACTGAGGCGCTCGGCCGCGAGGTCGATCCGCCCGAGGACATGCCGCCAGTGCAGCAGGTGCGCGGCGGCTATCAGGCCGGCGGGATGGGGGAGGTAGAACCCCCAACTACACTGCGCAGCTCCCTGCTTATCCAAGGGGATGGTGCCCAGGTTGTGGAGGGGGAACGCGTACTCATCACCTTCACTTCCACCCACTGGGATACCGGAGAGGTGATTGAGGCCTCCGGGCCACTCACCCCCGTCCAACTGGATATCGACGACGCTATGGCCGGCCTGCGCGCCGGGCTATTGGATCAGCGCGTGGGCAGCCGCGTACTGCTCGTAATCCCGCCGGACCAGGCTAGTGGGGCCGAAACAGTCGTGATGGTTGTGGATATTCTGGCCTCTTATACGCCAGCGGAAGGGACCGACGCGCCCGGGACGCCAGGTCCGTCAGGCACCCCAGATCCCTCAGCTGACCCAGACGCCGCGGATGCCCCGGCAGACCCGAGTGCATCTCCCACCAGCAAGGATTCCTAACCGCGGAAGACGTGTAACCGCCGGAGCTCCTCAACCACCGCAGACTCCTAACCACCGAGGGAACAACAGATATCCGCCGCGTGGTCCCCAGATCCGGCAGCATAGGGGAGGGCGTTATGCTGCCGTTCCCACGCGATCCGCTCAGCCGCCCAATCGTAGTCATCGCGCTCCCGTATGCGGGCGTCGCGCACCTCGTCGTCGGCCTCAACCCACACCCCTACGGTGAGGTGAGGCTGCAACAGATCACTGATCGCCCCGCACCCCTCGAAGATGAGCACCTCGCAGCGCGTTACGGTGGGCGCGGCAATCTGCCCGCTGAGCCAGTTATAGGGGAACCACGTGATGGGACCCGGGAACGCACGTAGCAGACGGTCGGCCCGAGTGATACCCCCAGCCAGATCATCCCAGCCGTAGCACAGCAGGTCGAGCGGAATAATCGCAGTGGAAAGGCCCCGGTGGTGCAAACGATCAGCGAGCCGGGCAGCGAGGGTGGACTTACCAGCCCCGGTGCGCCCATCAATGCCGATGCAAGCAGGCCCGGTAATACGGGCGGCGATAATCTCGCAACATGAGGCAGACACAAGCCCAGCATAACGAGGTATTACAGTGGCACTGAGGCCCCCAAAGAAAGGCGCAACCGTGTCCCCTGCGATCCGTATTATCCCCTGCTTGGACGTCAGTGGCGGCAGAGTGGTCAAAGGGGTGAATTTCGTGAATCTCGCCGACGCCGGCGACCCGGTTGAGTTATCCCGGCGCTACTACGAACAGGGGGCCGACGAAATCACCTTCCTCGATATTTCCGCGACCGTACAAGAACGCCGCACCACCTACGATATGGTCGAGAAAACCGCGGAAAACGTATTCGTTCCCCTCACCGTGGGGGGCGGGATTCGCAGCCTCGACGACGTCGCCACCGCCTTGGCAGCAGGTGCCGATAAGGTGGGGATCAACACTGCGGCACTGAACCGCCCAGAGCTATTGAATGAGGTGGCCACCCACTGTGGCCGACAGGTCGTCACACTGTCCGTGGACGCCCGGGCCGACGCAGCCTGCCCCAGCGGATATGAAGTCACGACACACGGGGGCCGGCAAGGAACCGGAGTCGATATGGCTGAGTGGATCACCGAGGCCAGTGAGCGGGGCGCCGGGGAAATCCTACTCACCTCGATGGACGCCGATGGGACACGTAACGGCTTTGACCTCCCCATGTTGAAGGTAGCCCGCAACTGCTGCCAGCTACCGATTATTGCTTCCGGGGGAGCGGGTAGCGTTGACCATTGCGTCGCCGCTGCTGAAGCTGGCGCGGACGCGGTATTGGCAGCATCAATCTTCCACTTCGGCACGCTCACAATCGCACAGGTGAAAGAAGGTCTGGACGCAGCCGGATTCGAGGTGCGCCAGTGAGCCTACCGCCTGAACTAGACGGCGTCATTCCACCGGGCCAGATAGTGTTTAACGACGCCGGACTCATCCCGGCCATCATCCAGGATGACGCGACCGGGCAGGTGCTCATGATGGGGTGGATGGATGCGGAAGCCCTCCGCCGTACTCTCACGAGTGGCCGGGTCACATTCTGGTCCCGGTCCCGCCGGGAATACTGGCGCAAGGGGGACACCTCCGGGCATGTCCAGTACGTGCGGGCAGCGGCGTTGGATTGCGATGGAGACACGTTACTGATCACGGTAGAGCAGGTAGGGGCCGCCTGCCATACTGGTACTCGCTCCTGTTTTGATGACCGCAGCCTGCCCGTGCAGGCGTACTCGGAGGATCGTGATGACTCCCAATCCGGCACTACTGCCCGCTGAGGCCGCCACCCAACCCTGGGGGGTAACCATCCCGAACCGGGAAGGGTTCGTGCAGATGGCGGCCAGTTGCCGTTCCGTGCCGATTGTGCGCCGTTTGCTGGCAGAGCATCTCACCCCGACCGCCGTCTACCAACTCGTGGGCAATGACCCGGGGACCTTCATCTTGGAAAGCGCTGATGGCGGAGATTGGGGGCGGTGGTCCTTTATTGGTGTCAATAGCTGTGCCCACCTCATTGCCGAGGGGGAGCAGGCGACGTGGCAAGGCCGTATCCCGTCCGGGTTGACCGAGAGCGGGCATCCGCTGGCACTGATTAAGGAAGCCATCACACATCTGCACCATCCCCCGATGCCAGCCGACTATCCGCCCTTCACCGGCGGGCTTGTGGGGGCCCTGGGATGGGAGACGGTGCGCCTGACCGAGAATGTGCCGGCCCGGCTGGAAAAGGACGTGCCGATCCCAGATATTGTGCTCGCCCTCGCCACCGACGTTATTGCCCTGGACCGCCGCACGGGCGAAGTATGGCTGATCGCGTGCACCCTCAACTTTGACGGCCGGGATGAGGGAGCCGAGGGAGCCTACGAGCAGGCCTGCGCGCGGTTGGACCGGATGGAAAAACTGCTGTGCACCCAGCTTCCGGCTCTGCCCCTGCGGGGCGAAGGTGCGCCGTCGGCGGAAAACCCCCGGGCCGACGATATCCACTTCAGCCATACCCCCGCCCAATTCCACGCGGCCGTTGAGGCGGCGCAGGAAGCGATTGCTGCGGGAGACGTATTCCAGCTGGTGCTCTCCCAGCGGGCCGAGATGCCGTGCACTGTGCCCGCGCTGTCCGTCTACCGGGTCTTGCGCACGACGAACCCATCCCCGTATATGTATCTGCTCAACCTACCCACCGAGCAGGGGGAGACGTTCAGTATTGTCGGCTCCTCACCCGAAACACTGGTGGAGGTGCGTGAACGCCAGGTACGCACGTTTCCAATTGCCGGCTCTCGCCCGCGCGGCAGCTCACCCACAGAGGATCACAGCTTGGCGGAGGAACTCCTTGCCGATCCCAAGGAACGTGCCGAACATGTGATGCTGGTGGACTTGGCCCGCAATGACCTCTCGCGCGTGTGTACCCCGGGCAGTGTGGACGTCAGCGAATATATGGCGATTAAACGCTATTCCCACATCATGCACATCACCTCCACGGTGACAGGCGAACTACGTGAGGACATCAGTGCTCTGGAGGCCCTCATCTCCACCCTGCCAGCCGGCACCCTGTCCGGGGCTCCGAAGGTGCGCGCGATCGAGTTGATCGATGAGCTGGAGCCGGTGCGGCGCGGTATCTACGGTGGTGTGGTCGGCTACTTGGATTTACACGGAAATCTGGACATGGCCATCGCTATCCGCACCGCCATTGTGTTCCGGGAGCGTGCTTATGTGCAGGCCGGCGCGGGCATTGTGAAGGACTCACAGCCAGATCGGGAATTGGACGAAGCCCGCACCAAGGCCGCCGCCGCTCTGACCGCAGTTGCCCGCGCTCACCGGTTGCAGGACTAGCCATGACTCACTTCTTCACCCGCCCCCGAGCTGCCGGCGCTCTCGTTGCCGGCGGCATCATCGTGATGATTGCGGCCATCACCGGCTGGATACGTGCGGACGTGGATAGTGTGGAGGGTATGCGGCAGGTGGTGCTGTCTGGCTCGTCAGTGGCGCCAATAACTACTGCCGGGGCGCTAGTACTGCTCGCCAGCGGGTGCGCGCTGGCGTTTTCGCGCCGTTGGGGAGCTCGGATCACGTGTGGGATAGCCACGCTTGGGGCCCTCACCTGCGTTGTCGGTGCCGTTCTTACCATGACGGCGTCGACGGCGGCCCTCACTGCACGTTTCAGCGCCGTCACGGCCGGCACTGGCACCATCAGTGCCGTCACGACCCTACCCAGCGTATGGATTGTGGCGGTCGTGGCCCTGGGCTGCACGATGGTGGCGTTCGCCGGTATGCTGCTTGCCCACCGCTTCCCCGAAACCGTTTGCCGTTACGATCCATCGCACAATATTCCTGCCGACTCACGTTTCCAGTCCCAGGAAGACTGGGATGCTTTGGGACGTGGCGAGGACCCCACCGAATTGCGGGTAAACTGACCCCCAGGAGGACATCATGAACGAAACCTACACTTTGCCCCCCGCAGCCCCGTTCCACAATGAGGGTAAGACGACAGCCTCATGGGTGTTCATCACTCTGGTGGTTATCGGATCATGTGTGATTGCCACGGGAATGGTGCTGTATTCGGTAGTGGCACAGATCGCCGGTGCGGCGATTATCGTCCTAGGGTGCCTAGCCGGCATCGGTCTGCGGGCCGCCGGAAAGGGGCAGCCGCGCAGCCGGGATCAACGCGGCTGGTACGAGGACTAACATTAGGGGACATTCCATGTCAGTCCTCGACGATATTATCGCCGGCGTTAGGGAGGATACGGCCGCAAGAGAAGCGCGCGTGAGTTTGGAGGAACTCAAAGAGCGAGCCTCACGCCAGCCGTGCGCCAAAGACGCATTAGCGCATTTTCAGCAGCGCGATGCAGTCGTCAGTCTCATTGCAGAGGTCAAGCGGCGGTCGCCCTCCAAGGGCACCTTGGCGGACATTCCCGATCCCGCCAGCCTAGCCAGCGCCTACGAGGACGGCGGTGCCAGCGCCATCTCTGTGCTTACCGAACAGCGCCGTTTCGGTGGATCGCTCACCGATTTTGCCCAGGTGCGCGCCGCCGTCGATATCCCGCTCCTGCGCAAGGACTTCATCGTTACTCCCTATCAGATTTGGGAGGCTCGCGCCTATGGGGCCGATATTGTGCTCCTCATCGTGGCCGCATTGGAACAGGTGGTTCTGACCTCCCTTATCGAGCGAGTCCACTCCCTGGGGATGACGGCCCTGGTGGAAGCCCACGACCGAGTAGAGGCAATGCGCGCTGTCAACGCCGGGGCCCGAATGATCGGCGTCAACGCGCGTAATCTACACACCCTGCAGGTGGACCGGCGGGTATTTTCCGACGTCGCAGAGTTGATCCCACGTTCCTGTGTGAAGGTGGCGGAATCCGGGGTACGTGGCCCACACGACGTCTTAGAGTATGCACGCGCTGGGGCTGATGCCGTCCTGGTGGGAGAGGCACTGGTAAAGGATGGCGATCCCGCCCGTGCGGTATCCGAAATGGTGTCCATCACTCGCCATCCCGCCATCCATCAACAGCGGTCTGAATAGCAGCGAGCAGGAGGCACTATGGTTCTGCGTCAACAACCCGGCCCGTATTTTGGAGATTTCGGGGGACGATTCGTGCCCGAGGCACTCATTGCGGCCCTAGATGACCTCACAGCAGCGTGGGAGAAACTGAAGGGATCGTCTGAGTTCCAAGAAGAGCTTGCAGCGTTGCAGCGTGACTACGTCCATCGGCCGTCGCTGCTGACTGAAGTTCCTCGTTTTGCCAAACACTGCGGCAATGCGCGCGTTTTCCTCAAACGCGAAGACCTCAACCACACCGGCTCCCACAAGATCAACAATGTGCTCGGCCAGGCCCTGCTTACCAAGGCCATCGGTAAAACCCGCGTGATCGCGGAAACCGGGGCGGGGCAGCATGGCGTCGCCACCGCTACCGCCGCCGCCTTGCTGGGCTTGGAGTGCCGCGTCTATATGGGCCGCGAAGATATGCGCAGGCAGGCCTTGAACGTCGCCCGCATGCGTCTGCTCGGCACGGAGGTTGTCGGCGTCGACACGGGCTCAGCCACGCTGAAAGACGCAATTAACGAAGCTTTCCGCGATTGGGTGACCAACGTGGAGACCACGAACTATATTTTTGGGACGGCAGCCGGGCCCCATCCCTTCCCGGCCCTCGTACGCGACCTGCAAAAGATCATTGGGGAGGAAACTCGCACCCAGATCCAAGCAGCCGTGGGGAAACTACCCGACGCCGTCGTGGCCTGTGTGGGAGGCGGTTCCAATGCGATTGGGATTTTCCACGCTTTCCTTGATGATCCGGACGTCACCCTGCTGGGGATTGAGGCCGGCGGGGACGGCGTAGACACGGATCGGCATGCCGCCTCCATCAACGGCGGATCGCTCGGTATTTTGCACGGCGCAAAGATGTACCTTATGCAAGATGAGGACGGCCAAACGATCGAGTCACACTCGATCTCGGCCGGGCTAGACTACCCCGGGGTAGGCCCCGAGCATTCCTATCTACATTCCATTGGGCGCGCGCAATACGAGCCGGTCACCGACACCGAAGCGATGGAAGCCTTCCAGCTCCTCTCGCAAACGGAAGGGATTATTCCCGCCATTGAATCGGCCCACGCACTGGCCGGAGCAATGCGCTGGGGGAAGAACCGTACCCAAGATGAGCAAGCCGTTATTGTGGTCAACCTGTCTGGCCGAGGGGATAAAGATGTGTCGACAGCGGCCGAATGGTTCGGGCTGATTGACGATGTGGAGGACACCAAATGAGCGCCTGCGCAGAAGTTATTGACCGCCGACTGGCCGCCGGGGATACCCCGCTGATCGGTTACCTCACCGCCGGATACCCCGATATTGACGCCACCGTGCGGGCCGGTAAAACCCTTATCGACAACGGCGTAGACATTATCGAACTGGGCTTGCCGTATTCGGACCCGGGTATGGACGGCCCCATCATTCAACGCACCGGAGCGCAGGCCCTGGCGGGCGGGACACGCACACGGGATGTCTTTACCGCCGTCGAAGAACTGGCCGTCACGGGTGCCCCCATTGTGGTGATGAGTTACTACAACCCCATCTTCCGCTATGGAGACGCAGCCTTTGCGCGTGATCTGGCGGCTGCCGGTGGTGCCGGTGTCATTACTCCAGATCTCATCCCCGATGAGGGGAAGAGCTGGATTGAAGCAGCCGAATCACATGACCTGGATCATATTTTCCTCGTCGCCCCATCGTCGACCGACAAGCGGCTGGACCTGACGGTGCACGCGTGCCGTGGTTTTGTCTACGCCGCCTCTACGATGGGTGTGACTGGAGTACGGGCAGCTGTGGACTCGACCGCAGAGACTCTCGTTACCCGCACCCGGCAGGCTGGGGGTGAGCGAGTATGTGTGGGCCTCGGCGTGTCGAACGGCGATCAAGCCCGAGAAATTGGCCACTATGCCGACGGCGTAATCGTGGGTTCTGCCCTGCTGCGGGCGCTAGATGAGGGCTGGGATGCCCTGGCAGCGCTCACTCGAGACCTCGCCGCTGGCTGCGCTGGTGCGCGAAGCCAGAGCTAACCGACGCTAGAATTAGCACAGCAGTTAATCGACCCCATTTTTGAGACTGGAAGTATGCGCAGAGCAAAAATCGTATGTACCCTCGGCCCGGCCACGGATACTGGTGAGAAGGTCCAAGAGCTCGTTGATGCGGGGATGGACGTTGCCCGTATTAATCGATCCCATGGAACCGCTGAGGAACACGAACAGGTCTACGCCCACGTCCGGGCAGCCGCACAGGCTTCCGGCCGCGCCGTCGCCGTCCTCGTTGATCTGCAGGGCCCCAAGATCCGCTTGGGTACATTCGCCGCCGGGCCTGTCTACCTGAACGAGGGTGCCCACTTCACCATCACCACCCGCGATGTGCCTGGAGACGAGACGATTTGCTCCACGACCTTTGCCGGCCTGCCAGGTGACTGCCGCCCGGGCGATGCGCTTTTGATCGACGACGGCAAAGTGGCCCTGCGGGTATTGAGTGTGACCGATACTGATGTGCTGACCCGGGTCGAGGTATGCGGTCCTGTCTCAGATCACAAGGGGATCAATCTGCCAGGCGTTGCCGTGTCGGTACCGGCTCTGTCGAAAAAGGATGAAGAGGATCTGCGCTGGGCAGTCCGGCTAGGCGCAGATTTTATCGCCCTGTCCTTTGTGCGCTCAGCAAAGGACATCGATAATGTCCATGCGATCATGGATGACGTCGGTCGCCGTATCCCCGTCCTCGCTAAGATCGAAAAGCCTCAAGCTGTCGCAAATTTGACCGAAGTGGTCGATGCCTTTGATGGGATTATGGTTGCGCGCGGCGACCTCGGGGTGGAGCTGCCACTAGAGGAAGTTCCACTGGTCCAAAAACGCGCCATCGAGTTGGCCCGGCGGTTCGCCAAACCGGTCATTGTGGCCACCCAGGTACTCGAATCGATGATGACAAATCCGCGTCCGACTCGGGCTGAAGCCTCCGACTGCGCGAACGCAATCCTCGATGGCGCAGATGCCGTTATGCTCTCCGGGGAAACCTCTATCGGGGAATATCCGATCGAGGCGGTCCGCACGATGGCGAGGATCATCGAAAATACGGAAGAAAATGGGGGCGACCGGATTGCTCCGATGACCTCGGCGCCCCACACTCGTTCAGGCGTGATCACCAAGGCGGCCGCAGAAATCGGAGAAATGATCGAGTGTAAATATCTTGTGACATTTACCCAATCGGGAGATACCGCCCGGCGAATGTCACGTTTGCGTTCCCCCATTCCACTGTTGGCTTTTACGCCGCTGGAAGAAACTCGGAACTCCTTGGCTTTGACGTGGGGCGTCCACACCTACAAAGTCCCCTCCGTCTCCCACACCGACGATATGGTGCAGCAGGTCGATTATCACCTGCAAGACTCGGGCCTGGCTGAACGTGGAGATCGGGTCGTGATTGTGGCAGGTATGCCCCCGGGCACGCCGGGCTCCACGAACTCCATTCGCGTCCACAAGATTGGGGAAATGGACGAGTTCCGAAATATGTAAAACAGCGCACTCATAGCGAGTGTGCATAGTAGCCCCTATTCACGCTAGGCTTAGGGGTGAGCTCCTGTGGTGGAATCGGTAGACACACTGCACTCAAAATGCAGCGCTGAAAGGCGTGAGGGTTCGAGTCCCTCCGGGAGCACCATACCGGTCACGGTGGCCGGTATTCGAGGATGAATGCCGAAATGAACGAGAATAAAGAGACCCCGGATATTGATGTGGACACCGTCCCGCAGGCGGCGGCCTCAGTACCGACCGCCACCCGCCGCGTGGTGGTAGCGGAAGATGAGCCCCTTATTCGGCTGGATATCGTCGAATGTCTGACCGAAGCCGGCTACGAGGTGGTCGGTGAAGCCGGCGATGGCCAGCAGGCTGTGGATCTGGTGATGGAACATGAGCCTGACGTCGTCGTCATGGACGTGAAGATGCCTGAGATGGACGGCATTACCGCGGCCGACAAGATCATGAAGGAACGCGTCTGCGCTGTCGTGATGCTTACGGCTTTCTCGCAAACCGAGTTGGTGGAGCGGGCTCGCGATGCTGGTGCCATGGCTTATGTAGTCAAGCCGTTTAACCCCTCCGACCTACTGCCGGCGGTGGAGATTGCGGTCTCACGCTTCCAGGAGATCAAGTCTTTGGAAGCCGAGGTTGCCGATCTGACTGACCGTTTCGAAACCCGCAAACGAGTAGACCGAGCCAAAGGCCTGCTCATGAGCAAGATGGGGCTCACCGAGCCGGAATCCTTCCGGTGGATCCAAAAGACGTCGATGGATCGCCGGCTAACAATGCGAGAAGTTGCCGACGCTGTTATCGAACAGATCGGCGGGAAATAAACCAAACGCTTTGGTATCAACCGATGCCAAGGCGCTTTTGTCTCTGTGGGCTTGCGTGTTCGTGCAAGTGCGCGTCGGCGTGGCCTTAGGAGCGCGGGTGTGAGGCGCCATCGAGGGGGCGTAAAGCGACCGTGAGCTCCGCGTGCGCCGTCGGCGCACCGGCGTCGTCGGTGAGATCAATGTGGTATAGCGCGGTGGTGCCGTCACTGGAAACCAGCGCCGCGCGCCCGTGGACGTGGCCAATACGGGCGGGGCGCAGGTGCACGGTATGAAGGGCGACGCCGACGGCGGCGTAGCCGGGATGGTCTAAGGCAGCCGCCCAAGAGCCTAGAGTCTCAGCGACGGCAGCGCTCGCGCCACCGTTGAGAATCAAGAATGGCTGCCGATTCCCCACCACCGGGATCGACCCACATACGGCCTGACCATATGCGTGCTCGCTGGCGGGCTCCACCTCGAGACCAATTGCTGCCGCAAACTCGCCGAGTGGGTGGGGAGAGGTTGGAGCGTCAGATGCTACTGAGGCGCGTGCGGGTGCTGAGGAGATGGCGGTGATGGACTGGTTCGGTTGGGGAGTGTCGCCGGTGGGCTCTAGGCTAGTAGACATGAAGCGTCTTCTCCTCATCGACGGTCATTCCATGGCGTTCCGGGCATTCTATGCCCTCCCGGTCGATAAAATCACGACCAGCACCGGGCAGGCAACCAATGCGGTCCACGGGTTCGTGTCGATGTTATTGCGGCTTATTTCCACCGAGGAGCCCAGCCATATAGCAGTCGCCTTCGATGTAGGACATGAAACCTTCCGTACCCGGGCCTATGCGGACTATAAAGGGACACGCGAAAAAACCCCGCCAGAGTTCTCACCCCAGATTCCGCTGATCGCGCAGGTTTTAGACGCCCTGCGGATCACCCATTTGCAGGTGCCGGACTTTGAGGCTGACGACATCCTCGCGACCCTCGCAACCCGTGCTGAGGACGCGAAATTCGATGAGGTACTGATCTGTTCCGGTGATCGTGACACCCTGCAACTCGTCACGGATACGACCACAGTGCTATATCCAACTAAAGGCGTGTCCACACTGACGCGCTTCACACCCCAGGCCGTGGAGGAGAAGTACGGGGTCCGGCCTGAGCGTTATCCAGAAATTGCTGCCCTGGTGGGAGAGACATCAGATAACCTGCCTGGGGTGCCCGGGGTGGGGCCCAAGACTGCTGCGAAATGGATTAATACGTATGACGGGCTTCAAAACGTACTGGAGCAACGCGAGGACATAAAAGGGAAAGCCGGGCAGTCACTGCGCGATCACGTGGACCTAGTCATCCGCAACCGCGAACTCAACCATCTGCTGCGCGACATGGAGCTCCCCGTTGACCTACCGGATCTAGCTCGCCAACCGGCCGCAGCTAGCGAGGTGCACCAGATATTCGACACCCTAGAATCACGCGACCTGCGGGACCGGGTTTTCGCCGTCATCGATTGCGATGAATCAGCACCTGAGGTGCCCGCTCCGGAGCCCATCGAGGTGACGCAGTGGAGTAAGGACGGGCAGCTGCGCGAGTTTCTCGCCGGTATCGACAATGCTCCCCTCGCAGTGCGTTTAGCCGAGGGAACACGGCTCGCTCTTGCCTCACGTACCCACAGCCTCGTGATTGACCTCACCGAACTAGCTGGGGAGGATGAGCGTTTATTGGCCGAATATCTGGAGGGACCTGCTCCTAAGGTCGTGCATGCAGGTAAGGAACTGCGCCATCAGCTCAACGAGCGTGGCCTCGTGCTCGCAGCGATTGTCTTTGACACGGATATCGCTGCCTACCTGCTCCATCCCGATGTGCGCCGCCGCGATCTTAATGACCTGGTGCGCACCCACCTCAATAGAGAGCTTGCGGTACGCGAGGACGCCGGTCAGCTTATGCTCGATCTGGACCACGAGGAGGCTGTCAGAGTCGTCGGTGAAGAAGCCGGCGCCCTCGCCGAGCTTGCGGCACAACTTCAAGGAGCACTGGGAGAGCACGGTGCAGAGCAGCTCATGACGGCGATGGAATTGCCTGTCCAAGACATCTTGTACCGCATGGAGCTCGCCGGGATAGCGATTGATACCGGGTACTTGCGTGATCTACATGCCGAGTTAGCGTCCGACGTCGACGCCGCAGCTGCCGATGCCTACGCCGCGATCGGTCGCACGATTAACTTGTCCAGCCCCAAGCAGCTCCAAGAAGTCCTCTTTGACGATTTGGACATGCCGAAAACCCGGCGCACCAAAACCGGCTGGACTACGAACTCCGAAGCCCTCAATGACCTCTTCGCCCGCACACAACATCCCTTCTTAGCGGCGCTGCTGGCTCACCGCGACCGGATCAAACTGAAACAAATCGTGGAGTCTCTACACAGTAGCGTGGGGGATGACCAGCGTATCCACACCACCTTCCAACAGACGGTGGCGGCCACCGGCCGGTTGTCCTCCACCGACCCCAACCTGCAAAATATTCCGGCCCGCAGTGCGGTAGGAATCCGCATCCGGGAGGCATTCATTGCCGGGGAGGAGGCAGAGTGTCTCCTCACTGCGGACTATTCGCAGATTGAGATGCGCATTATGGCGCACCTTTCCGAGGACGCCGGGCTGATCGATGCCTTCCGCAAGGGCGAAGATCTCCACAGTTATGTGGGAGCGCGCGTCTTCGACGTTGGAATGGACGAGGTCAATAGCCAAATGCGCTCCCAAGTGAAGGCGATGAGCTACGGATTGGCTTACGGGTTGAGTGCCTATGGTCTTTCCCGTCAGTTGGGGATCGAGGTGGGGGAAGCCTCGCGCTTGATGGACGACTACTTTGCTCGCTTCGGCGGGGTGCGTGACTATCTGGCGGCCGTCGTCGAGCAGGCACGGAAGACGGGGTATACCGAAACCATGTTCGGACGCCGCCGTTACCTGCCCGACCTCATGAGCGATAACCGCCAACGCCGGGAGATGGCGGAGAGGGCAGCCCTGAACGCCCCCATCCAAGGTAGCGCCGCAGATATTATTAAGCGCGCCATGATTGCGGTTGATAACGCTCTCGCCGACGCCGGCCTCGCCTCCCGCGTGCTACTTCAAGTCCATGACGAACTCGTCGTGGAAGTGGCAGCGGGGGAGAGTGGAGCGGTCGAAGCTCTGGTACGCGACAAGATGGCTAGTGCCGCTGATCTGCGCGTCCCCCTGGACGTCTCAGTGGGAATCGGGCGCAGTTGGCGTGAGGCTGCCCACTAGCCTCCGTAAGCCCCATGAAATAACTGATGTTCTCCGGGTCAAAGCGCAGGCTAATACCTTGCACCGGGGCGGTTGTGTGAGTAGAATCGCCTACGGCGACGACTGCGTTGCCAACCAATTGTCCATACAACTACGAATGTCCATCGGAGTCATCACTCAATGACCACCCCTACCACCAATCCTTCGACCCCCCAGGTCGCTATCAATGACATCGGCTCGGAAGAAGAACTCCTTTCTGAGATCGATAAGACCATCAAGTACTTCAACGACGGGGATATCGTCGAAGGCACTGTCGTCAAGGTCGATCGCGACGAGGTTCTCCTCGACATCGGCTACAAGACCGAAGGTGTCATCCTTTCCCGCGAATTGTCGATCAAGCACGACGTCGACCCTGATGAGGTCGTAGAGGTCGGAGACCAGATCGAGGCTCTTGTCTTGCAGAAGGAAGACAAAGAGGGCCGTCTCCTCCTGTCCAAGAAGCGCGCTCAGTACGAGCGGGCCTGGGGCACCATTGAGAAGATCAAGGAAGAGGACGGTGTCGTTACCGGTACCGTCATCGAGGTCGTCAAGGGCGGTCTCATCCTCGACATTGGTCTACGTGGCTTCCTGCCTGCTTCCCTGGTGGAAATGCGGCGCGTACGCGATCTGCAGCCCTACATTGGCCGTGAGATCGAAGCCAAGATCATCGAGCTCGACAAGAACCGTAATAACGTCGTTCTCTCCCGTCGTGCTTGGCTCGAGCAGACCCAGTCTGAGGTCCGCTCGCACTTCCTGCAGACCCTGCAGAAGGGCCAGGTGCGCTCCGGTGTCGTCTCCTCCATTGTCAACTTCGGTGCCTTCGTGGACCTGGGCGGCGTAGACGGCCTCGTGCACGTCTCCGAACTGTCCTGGAAGCACATCGACCACCCGGGCGAGATCGTCGAGGTCGGCCAGGAAGTCACCGTCGAGGTGCTCGACGTCGATATGGATCGCGAGCGCGTCTCGCTGTCCCTGAAGTCCACCCAGGAAGACCCGTGGCGCGTCTTCGCTCGCACCCACGCTATCGGCCAGGTTGTGCCCGGCAAAGTTACCAAGCTGGTGCCTTTCGGTGCGTTCGTGCGTGTTGAGGACGGCATTGAAGGTCTGGTGCACATCTCTGAACTGGCAGTACGCCACGTTGAGGTGCCCGAGCAGGTTGCCAAGGTTGGTGACGAAATCTTCGTGAAGGTCATCGACATCGATCTCGAGCGTCGTCGTATCTCCCTGTCCCTGAAGCAGGCTAACGAGGGCGTTGACCCGAACTCGGATGACTTCGATCCGTCACTGTACGGTATGGCTGCCGAATACGACGACCAGGGCAACTACAAGTACCCCGAAGGCTTCGACCCGGAGACCAACGAATGGCTTGAAGGCTACGAGGCCGAGCGCGAAGCGTGGGAGGCTCAGTACGCTGAAGCCCACGCTCGCTGGGAGGCCCATAAGTCTCAGGTTGCTAAGGCCATCGAGGAGGATAACGAAGCCGCTGCTGCTGGTGACACCAGCGCCCCGGCTCCCTCGTCATACACCGCTGCTCCGGCTGATGCCGGCGGCACGCTGGCCTCCGACGAAGCTCTCGCCGCGCTGCGTGAGAAGCTGACCGGCCAGTAAAAGTAACAGCCAGTCGCATTAGCGGCCTGCATCTTTTCTGAGGAAAAGTGTGCACGTCGGGTAGCTTCTGGCTGAGCTGGATAGCATCGACATATCCAACCGTGTAGTGTGGCGGGCC
>JAEWHO010000014.1 GCA_023387755.1 Actinomycetes bacterium
CCTTCAACGAGGACCAGTCCTTCGGCGCGCAAACCTTCGTGGCAGTCGAGCCCCGTGGCCTCGACCCCTGCGATCTGCGCCTGCAGGAGGGCGACAGTGCGGTCCGCAGTCTCATCGAATCCCGCCAGCCCCTCTTCCGCTTCGTCATGCAAAGCACGTTAGCTGACCTTGATCTCACCACCTCCGAAGGCCGGGTTGCCGGCCTGCGCGCCTGCGCCCCCATTGTCGCCACCATCCGCGATCACGCGCTGCGGGGCGAATATATGCGGGAATTGGCCGGCTGGTTGGGGATGGATATTGCCGACGTGCAGCGGGAAGCCAAAGCGGCTGGTAGGAGACGGCCAGTAGTGCAGCCGCGTGGCCGTGGGGGAGTGCCGGTGGCGGACGCGGGCGACGTCGTCGAACGGCAAAGTCTGCAACTCGCACTGCAGTACCCGCACACCTGCTACCTGAACGGCTTCGATTCCCTAGCCACAGAAACCTTCCACGGTCCGGCAAACCAGGTGATCTTTGATGCCATCCAGGCAGCCGGGGGCACCGGTATCTGTGCAGATGACACCCCCGGTGCCGCCTGGCTGGATGCGGTGCTGGAGCATACTCCGCCCGCCTTTGCCGCCTACGTCAATCAGCTAGCCATGACCGATCTGCCCGTCACACAAGCGGGGCTGGAACAATACACGGTAGAGATTTTCAACGCTCTCGTCATCCGATACCTCACCCGTGCCATCGCCCAGGTCAAAGCTCAGCTCTCCCGCCTGAATCCCCATCACCCCGATTACCAGCAAACCATGCAGGACCTATTCGACCTAGAAGCCGAACGCCGGCTGCGCCAGGGGTAAATCTGGGACCAGCCTGCTACCGTGGGGGGATATTTCCTGCTCTCGGTTAGTACCCTCGGAGCGTCGATTTGTAGACCGCTGTGCGCTAGCGTGTATGCGTGAAGAACAAATCGTCGTGGACCAGCCATATTCCCGCCTTCTTCGGTACGCTCTTCGCGCTCGCGGGGGTGTGCTACCTACTAGCCTTCGGTTTTATCCATCTAAGCCATCGGTCGCTGGAATTATTGGCCGATTTTGACGAGTTCTACCTCCCCGTGCCCCGGGCATCATTGTCGTGGGCGGTGGTTGTCTTCCTCCTCGCGGCAGCTCTGTATCGGCGTAAACGTATGGCCTTGGGGATTACGGTATCTCTCCTGCTCCTCATGGCTGTATCCAATATCGTGGCTTTGCTGACCTTGCCACGGGAAGCTGTCCCCTTACACTGGGTTATCCCCGGCACTGCGGTGCAATTTCTCCTGATCGGCATACTCATGTACTCCCGGCACGAGTTCGTCGCGATTATTCGCCGCGCCAACTTTGCCCAAGCCATCGGGGTTTTAATCATTTCGATGACGCTGGCCATTATGATCGGCTGGCTCATCGTGCGCGCCTTCATCCCGGCGGTGCCATCAGAGGATCGCTTCCTCTTCACGGTCCAGTACATGCTGTCCTTTGGGGCTATCGACGTTATCCGCGCCCTGGGGATCGGCACCTTCCGGGTGCGCATGATATTGGGCGTTATCAGTGCGATACCCCTCGTGGCCACGTTCTTCACGCTGCTACGTTCCCAGCGCCACACCAATATGTTGGCTCGGGAAGATGAAGAGCTGCTGCGCCGTCAGCTAGATGCCTTCGGTAATAACGATTCCTTGGGCTATTTTGCTACACGCCGGGATAAGTCTGTGGTGTTCTCACCCGATGGTCGAGCTGCCGTTACCTACCGGGTGGAAGTCGGGCGTTGCCTCGCCTCTGCGGACCCCATCGGCGACCCCCACTCCTGGCATGATGCGATCGCGGAATGGTTGAAAGTTGCGCAGGTTCACGGGTGGATGCCCTGCGTTCTGGGGGCCTCCACTCAGGGGGCTGCCGCCTACCACCGAGCTGGGTTGAAGGTATTGCGCGTTGGAGACGAAGCAGTAATACCACTGGGCACCCGGGCAGCATTGCGTAACCCGGAAGTGCGCCGCCATATTACCGCCTGCCGCAAACGCAATATGACGGTGCGGATTCGCCGGCACCGGCAGATCCCCGTCGACGAGATGCGGGGGGTCGTCGCCGACGCCGAACGGTGGCGCGTGGGCGGTGAGGAACGTGGTTTCTCCATGGCCCTTTCCCGCTTGGCTGACCCCGCCGATGGCAACTGTCTGCTCGCAGAGGTTCTCGACGCTAATGGGCAGCGCGTCGCTATGCACTCCTACGTCCCGTGGGGTATGAGCGGGATCTCCCTTGACCTCATGCGGCGTAGCCCTGAGGCACCGGCCGGCGTCAATGAATTCCTGGTGGGCGGTATCGTTGAAAATGCCGAGGCTCTGGGCCTGAACCGACTCTCGTTGAACTTCGCAGTATTCCGGGAAATCTTTGCCGAGGGGGCAGCGTTAGGGGCAGGTCCTCTCGTCCGCTTTACGCGCCGGATCCTGCTATTCGCCTCCCGCTTTTGGCAACTGGAATCCCTGTATCGCTCCAACGATAAATACCATCCAGATTGGGTACCGCGCTTCTTGGCATATACCGACGCCCGTTCCTTAGGTGGCGCTCTTGTTGCTATGGGGCTGGCAGAAGGCTACCTACCCCGGATCCGCCAAGAGCGCGTCGATGCCGCCGCCGGTGCCTTCCCCCAGGCACAACTGGTTGCTAAACCGGACTTCACCATCGACACCGCTCCCCGTAAAGTTCCTGAACAGACTCGGGTTCGCACCGAGAAAGCCGAGCAGTTACTCGAGCATGGAATCAACCCATGGCCGATCGCCCAGGCCCCCACCCATACCACCGCCACTGCACTTGCCGCTGAGGAAGGTAGTGAAGTTGAGGTAGCTGGGCGGGTAATCCGCTTACGTGATTTCGGCGGGGTGGTTTTCGTGGTTATTCGCGACGACGCCGGCACTATCCAGGCACTCGTCACCGCACAGGCCGAGGAAGCCCACCACTGTGCCCGCCGTATGATCGACCTGGGGGACCTCGTCCAGGTAGCTGGCGTGCGCTGCCAGTCTCGCAGCGGCGAAGAATCGATCGAGGTCCACCGCCTGCGGCTCAACGGCAAATGTTTGCACCCCCTGCCCGATAAGTACCACGGCCTGACCGATCCGGAGAGTCAGGTCCGCCAGCGCCATATCGACCTGGCCATTAACGACGACTCGCGGCAGATGGTGCGAGACCGCAGCACCGTACTCAACGCCCTACGGCAGGGGTTACTTGACGAAGGCTATATAGAGGTCGAAACCCCGATCCTGCAGCCGATTCATGGTGGTGCCAATGCGCGGCCATTCCGCACTCATATCAATGCCTACGATATGGATCTGTACCTGCGGATTGCCCCAGAGTTGTATCTCAAACGCCTATGTGTAGGCGGCGTGGAACGAGTGTTCGAGATGGGCCGTACCTTCCGCAATGAGGGCGTGGATTTCTCCCACAACCCTGAATTCACCATCCTGGAAGCCTACCGCGCCCACGCAGACTATATGGATATGCTCCACACCACTCGTACCCTGATCCAGCGGGCTGCGCAGGCCGTCCATGGAAGCTGCGTTGTACCCGGGCCCGACGGGCAGATGGTTGATATCTCAGGGGAATGGCCGATCGTGCCGTTCTATCAGGCCGTTACCGATAATCTCGGCGAGGCGTCCGCCCTCGGCCCACTCACCCCGGATACCGAGGTGGACGTCCTGCGCCAGATCTGCGAGCAGCTAGAGATTGCCTGGGCCGATGATTGGGGGCATGGTGAACTCATGCTGGAACTGTACGAACACCTGGTGGAAGAGCGGATCACCACGCCCCAGTTCACTATCGACTTCCCGCTGTCCGTCTCGCCCCTGACCGGCACCCACCGGCATGATCCCCGCCTGGCCGAACGCTGGGATCTGGTGGCCTGGGGCGTAGAGCTCGGCACCGCCTATTCCGAGCTCACCAACCCATTAGACCAGCGTGAACGGCTCACCGCCCAGTCCATCCGTGCCGCCGGGGGAGACCCGGAGGCAATGGAATTGGACGAGGACTTCCTCACCGCCCTGGAATTCGGGATGCCGCCCACCGGCGGGCTAGGGATGGGGGTGGACCGCGTGGTGATGTTTGTGACCGGTAAATCCCTGCGTGAAACCCTGCCCTTCCCACTGGTACGGCCCCGCTCATGACGCCGCCCCTGCTATCCCGCGCCGCGCTATCGGCTTGGCTTACAGCCGCGGCTGGCCTGCTGTATCTTTCCTGGGTGGTGGGGGATTGTGTGGTTCCCCTACCGTTGGCCACGAGCTTTACGTCCGAGTATGCGGCGGGCGGTCAGCCAGGTGCCTACTTTTTCCGGCTGGCCGATGGGGGCAGCGGCGCACTCCTCACGGTGGCAGGTGCGCTGCTATGGCGCCTACTGTGCAGTAGTAGGGCGCGGTGGGGTGCCCTCGCCCTTACCGGCTGGGGGCTGAGCACGATCGTAGACGCGATCAGCCCAATGTCCTGTTCACCCCACGGGACGCCCAGCTGCGTTCTCACCGTCGATTCTTTCGCCACCGCGCCCGATATTGTCCACGTCATCTCATCATCATTAGCCACTGTTTGTGCAATGCTCGCGGTCGTCCTACTCACTGGTGTGCGGCCCCTGGCGATCGCCGTCGTAGCCGCAACCATTGCCGTCACAGCAATCGCTGGATTGCATGAGATTGGTATCAGCTTGCCAGTCGGGTATGTACAACGCGCCCAGCTGCTCTTACTCAGCTGCTGGGCTATGACCCGGCCATGGGCGGTAAACTCCTGGCCTATTATCCACACCGCAGGGCATGCTACCTCTTGCGTCGAGCCCACAGTTCAAAAGGGGGAGAAATGACCGCATTAGTCTTCCCCGGCTTAGGCCGGGAGGCCCGTGACTTCGCGGAGCTTGGCATCCCCACGCTGAGCTTGCCAGTCTTAGGACATCCCGCTGATCCAGGCGGTTGTGCGCCAGCGGGCAGCCTGATTCCGGACCTCGCACAGACAGTCGCCCGCGCCGCTGAACTAGCCCAGGCGCACCTGGCGGGCGCCAAGGGCGGCCGCCTCGACGTCGTCGCTCACTCTATGGGGGCCTATCCGGCGGAGTGCTTTATCCGGCTCTACCCCCACCTGGTGCGCCACTGTGTTCTCATCGATCCATCGGTGGCAGAGCTGAGCACGGACGCCCTTAACCGCCGCAGGCAGCGAGCATGCGCGAATATCTCCCGCTACCTGCCGTTGAGTAAGCGCCTGCGGGCGACTTTTATTCACAACTGGAATTACCAGCGGTGGGGGAGGCAAACCTGGGGTTTGCGGGCCGGGCAACCGAGCCCAGTTTCGACCCTGCTCATCACGGCCGCACCCGCGCACGGCTCAGCCGGCTGGGTGGCTGCGCACAGTCGGCTAGCGGCGCGGTTAGGAGCCCACCATACGGTCATTGAGGGGCAGGGGCATATGGTGCTCGTACAGGCTCCGGAACTGGTACGCCAGGCGATAGCCGAGGCAGGATTCTCGGCTTAACTCACCCGGTGCAGCCAACGCACCGGGGTCCCGGCACCGGCGTACCGGAAAATTTCTAGCTCATCATCCCAGGCCTGCCCGAGCACGAGATTGAGGCGCTCACGCAGAC
>JAEWHO010000076.1 GCA_023387755.1 Actinomycetes bacterium
GGACGAGATGTGAGAGGGCGACGGGTGGATATCCACCCGCCGCCCTCTCACGCCAAATGCGGTAGTTCCCGCGGCCGCGTCAACGCGCTAGTGCACGTAGCGACGCCGCAGCAGGAGACCTCCGGAGGCTAAGAGTCCGCCGGCTAGCACGGTCAGGGCAATGCCCTCCCCGCCCGTAACCGGCAACGGCACCGGGGCGGCCGTCGGTGCGGGCACGCTGGGAGCAGGCGCGCTGGGGCCCGGAACAGTCGGCACCGGATCGGTCGGTACGGGGGCGGTCGGCGTCGAATCGGTTGGGGTTGGCGTCGGGGCCGGCTGGGATTCGGTCACTAGATCCCAGTTGTGAACGTAGAAGTCCGCCGGATCAATGACGCCCTTGGCAGTGGCGTATTCGATGATGAGCTGGCGAATCTCCAGCAGATCATTCCACACCTCTGGAGCATCCTTAACGATCGGATAACCGCCGCCACCATTTTGGCGGTAATTATTGACCGCCAAAATGAACTCGGCGTCGTCAGCGATCGCGGACCCATCGGGCATGGTGAGGTTCTCGATGCGCTCACCCACAGGTTTGGAAACGTTGATTTGGTAGTTCACACCGGTGACTGCATCGAAGTTATAGTCCGGAATACCGCGGGTAGCGCCGGGGTATTTGCAGTTGGTGTGCTTCTCGGGGTCGAATTTCTCCCCGGGCTGGGTTTGGCAGAAGTAGCGTGCCGAGTACTCCAGGTATTCCTTGAGTTGTTTACCGGTGATCTTCACTGCCCCCAGGGTGTTGTCGTAGATGTATAGCCCGGCAATGTCCTTGATAGTGACATCCCCCTTGGGGAATACCGATTCGCGGGAGAAGGGGGATACCTGCGCCAAAATCGGCAGTTTACCTTCCGGCTTATTGGCCAGGGCCTTAGCGACGGAATCCGTCATAACCTTGCCGATGAGATCCAAAATGGGCGTGTCCTCGTAGCGGGAGGTCGCCGTCGTCATCTCCTGAGTGGACTGGGCCACCACGGTATTGACGTACTTCACGGTCGCTGCGTGGGCCTTTTGCAGCTCCTTATTCTCCGTAATCTTGGGGGAATCAGCGGCTTCCGAAGCGGGGTGAACAATACTCTTCGCCTTGTTCCAATCAACCGTCCACCCCTGGCCGGCAGCCTTGAGTGGCAGGGTAATCTCGGATACGGACTGCGCCCAGAACTTCGGCTGAGTGAGCAACACCGGGTCACCGTCGGGAGCTTTGAACATCTCCTGCGCATTTTCTACGTGGGAGTGCCCCGCGATGACGACGTCGAGATCGTTAACGTGAGTGGCCAGAGACCGGGCCACATTCTCTCCGAGCTTTGCCGGATCCCAGGTGGCTCCGTCGGCGTCCTGGCCGGAGTGTGCGAGCGCAACCACCACATCGGCACCTGCCTTCTTCATCTCCGGCACATACTTCTGTGCGGTGAGCACAATGTCACGGAACTCGAGTTTGCCCTCTACATGTGCCTTATCCCAGGTGCGCACCCCGGGAGTCACCAGCCCCAATACTCCGATTTTCACGGTGTGGCCGTCAATATCGCGGGTGAAGATTTCGTACGGCTTTTCGGCAGGCTTACCGGTGGCAACGTCAATAACGTTGGCCCCGAGCAGCGGGAAGTTCAACTGGCTGCGATATTTGGCCAGCAAGTCCAGCCCGTAGTTGTACTCGTGGTTGCCAACTACCTGGGCATCGTAGCCAATCGCGTTATACGCCAGTGCCATTGGATGGCTACTGATACCGAGTTTGTCCTGCTGCACTGCCGCAAGGTAGGTGAGCGGAGTGCCCTGGATAGCATCCCCATTATCCAAAACCAACACCGAGTCCTTATCGGTGGCCTGATTACGCACCGAATCCACGATGGTCGCCACCCGTGATAAGCCACCTTGCTTATCACCGGCGAACGGCTTGTCGCGGAAATAATCCCAGTTCATCACGTGGCCGTGGACGTCGGTAGTAGCCAGCAGGGTAACTTCGGGATCGGAAGGCTCTGCTAGGACGGGAGTGGTGGCACTAAAGCTGAGGGCCACCGCGGCTGCGGTAGCAGCCCAGACGCGAACGCGCATATCCGTTTCCTTTTATAGACGGGACAGGTACTGCCACAGTAAACGAGCACCTGCCCCGCTGGGGAAGTTTTTTGGCTTGCCTGAGGTGTGGTGTGCGTCTGAGCCCGAGCATCGTTCGTGAAACAATGGATAGGCAATCTCATGCGGCAGGAAGAAGTCATGCTTACCCTTTCCGACGACGCCGCGCGCGCCCTGCGCGCGGACCTGGCAGGCTACACCACGGACGCTCTTAGCGAACTGCTCGGGCCGGTAGCTGGCGCGGCGTTTAGCCGGGAGCAGTACACGCCCGCTCGCCGCGTACTGCAGTTACGCGCCGCCACCACCGCCACCGACCCGGCCTCCGCACGCCTGGCGATCCTCGCCCTCGCCTTCCTCCTCGGCCAGCCGCTACCCGCCTCCACCCTCGCCCAGGCGCTGCCCCAGCTGGGGGTTGCGGGCGCGCAGGCCGCGGGGATTATCAGCCTGGATGGGAACACTGCGCGCCCCGCCGTCGTCATTAACCCGGTAGACCTAGGCCATGGGAACCAAGCTCGACTGCGGTGGGTGGCCTCCGACCTGCCCGAACCGGCGCGCGGCGGACCCCTACCCGCCTGGCATGTGCTCGGGGTCGGCGGTGCTTCCCTCACCCTCGCCGGACTCCTGCCACCCGGTGACCTCACCGGTGTACGCGCCGCCGATATTGGTACCGGCTGCGGTATCCAGGCGCTCGCACTGGCCGAGCGGGGAGCCGAGGTGATCGCCACGGATACCTCCGAACGGGCCCTGGCATTTACGGCCTTTAACGCGGCCCTCAATGATCTGCCAGTCGCGGTGCGGCACGGCTCGCTGCTGGAACCGCTGGCGGGGGAGGAGTTCGACCTCGTGGTCGCGAACCCGCCCTTCGTTATCACGCCCGCCTCCGTGTACGCCGCCGGGGTGCCGGTGATGGAGTACCGCGACGCCGGGGCCGGCCTAGTCGGTGACGGTCTAGTGGCGAGCCTCGTCCGGGACCTGCCCGCGATCCTGCGCCCCGGCGGCAACGCCGTATTGCTCGGCAACTGGGAACGCACCGGCCAGGATGTCTTTGCCGCCCCACGCAGCTGGGTGGATACCAGCCGGACCGACGCCTGGATTATCCGCCGCGAAAGTCTCGATCCGGCCGAATATGCGGAACTGTGGCTGCGTGACGGCGGGCTGCTCCCGCAGTCACTGCCACAAGCCTATGAGGCCTACCTCGATGATTTCGCGCACCGCGGCGTACAGCAGATCGAGTTCGGCTACCTACTGCTGCATCGCACGGCGGGCGACGGCGTCGTCCTCACTACCGACCTCAGCGGCACCCCCGCGCCCACTGCCCGGGATGTGCACCACCTTTTCGCGGTCCGCCGGGATTTAGAACGCACCGACGACGACGCCCTCGCCGCGGCCCGGATCACGGCCAGCCCCGATGTAACTATCGAACATCATTTCCGGCCCGGGCAGAGCCAGCCGGAGGTTATCACCCTCACGCAGGGCGGAGGACTGCACCAGCAGATCCGCGCCACTACTCATATGGCCGGGCTACTCGGCGCGGCGGACGGGGAACTCGCTGTGAGCCAGATCGCCGGGGCACTGGCGGCATTACTCGAGGTGGACGGGCAGCAGATGCGCACGGCGTGCTGCCAAGCAGCGCGGGAACTGGCTGCGTGCGGGATGGTGAGATTGGATTTCGTTCACGACGTGAAAGGGGCTGGCTGAGGTCCCGGTCACGCGGTATGCTCAAGGACGCATGGCCGTGTTTTCAGTCCTGGAGGATCAATGACCGTCTCCCAGTCCGCTCACCATCCCGATACTGTCAGCGATGCTGCCGCCACTCCGGAACGGGAGATGCCCTATGCGGAACTGGGGCTGAAAGAGGACGAATACCGCCAGATTGTGGACCTGCTGGGACGCCGCCCCACCGCGGCGGAGCTGGCCATGTACTCGGTGATGTGGTCCGAACACTGCTCCTATAAGTCCTCCAAGGTTCATCTGAAACAGTTCGGGGATAAGACCACCGCCAAGATGAAAGAGCATCTGCTGGTCGGGATTGGCCAGAATGCCGGCGTCGTCGATGTGGGCGACGGGTGGGCGGTGACGTTCAAAGTCGAGTCCCACAACCACCCCTCCTATGTGGAGCCCTATCAGGGGGCGGCCACCGGTGTCGGTGGGATCGTGCGGGACATTATTTCGATGGGGGCCCGCCCGATTGCGGTGATGGACCAGCTGCGTTTTGGTGCCATTGACCATCCCGATACCCAGCGGGTGGTGCACGGCGTCGTGGCCGGAATCGGAGGGTATGGCAACTGCCTGGGCCTACCCAATATCGGTGGCGAAACCGAATTCGACCCCTGCTACCAGGGCAACCCGCTGGTGAACGCGCTGTGTGTGGGCGTGCTGCGCCACGACGATATTCACCTGGCCAATGCGGAGGGGGAAGGCAACCATGTGGTGCTCTTCGGTGCCCGCACCGGTGGGGACGGGATCGGCGGTGCCTCCATCCTCGCCTCGGAAACCTTCGATGAGGGTGGCCCCACTAAACGCCCAAGCGTACAGGTGGGGGACCCGTTCATGGAAAAACTCCTGATCGAATGCTGCCTGGAGCTGTTTGAGAAGGAGCTGGTTGAGGCGATTCAGGACCTCGGCGCGGCCGGGATCTCCTGTGCCACGTCCGAGCTGGCCTCCAATGGAAACTCCGGGATGCACGTGGACCTGGAAAAGGTGCTGCTGCGGGATCCGACGTTGACCGCCGGGGAAATCCTCATGAGCGAGTCCCAGGAACGCATGATGGCCATTGTGGCCCCCGAGAAGCTCGACGCTTTCCTGGCCGTAACCGCCAAGTGGGAGGTGGAGACCGCCGTCATCGGGGAAGTGACCGGGGATGGCCGCCTCACTATTGACCATTTCGGGGAGCGCATCGTCGATGTGGATCCGACGACGGTCGCTCACGATGGTCCCGAATACCATCGTCCCTTCTCCCGCCCGGCGTGGCTGGATAAAGTCCGGGCCGATAGCGCCGCCACCCTGCCGCGCGCTACGACGCTCGCTCAGGCGCGCGAGGAGATTATTGTGCTGGCCGGGTCCGCGAACTGCGCCGCCGTCGACTGGATCACCTCCCAATACGACCGGTACGTCCAGGGCAATACCGCCCTGGCCCAACCCGATGACGCCGGCGTGGTGCGCGTCGATGAAGCCTCCGGTTTGGGGGTAGCGATTAGCGCGGACGCGATCCCGCGTTTTGCCTACCTGGATCCGTACACTGGCGCGCAGGCGGCCCTGGCTGAAGCCTATCGGAATGTGGCCGTCGTCGGGGCACACCCGCGGGCCGTCACCGACTGTTTGAACTTCGGCTCCCCGGAGCGGGAAGACTCCATGTGGCAGCTGGTAGAGGCGATCACCGGCCTGGCCGATGGCTGCCGCGAACTGGGTATCCCCGTAACCGGCGGTAACGTCTCCCTCTACAACACCACCGGGGAAGAATCGATCCACCCGACGCCCGTCGTCGGCGTCCTCGGGGTAATGGATGATGTCTCTCGCGTGGTGCCCTCTGGTTGGTACCAGGCCGGGCAAAAGATTGTACTCCTGGGTGATACGGCCGACGAACTGGACGGTTCCGAATGGGCGCGGGCGCTGCACGAACACCTGGGTGGTGTGCCACCGCAGGTCGATTTGGCGGCGGAACGTGATCTGGCGCGCGTACTGATTGCGTTGAGTGAACAGGGAATTTCTCGTGCCGCGCACGACCTTTCCCGCGGGGGCCTAGCCCAGGCATTGGTGGATATGGCGCGCCGCTTCGGCCACGGGGCCGATATTGACCTCAGCGGGGTGGCGGATGACCTGGATCTCACGGCAGTGTTGTTCTCCGAATCCGGGGCCCGCGCTCTCGTAGTGGTCGATAACGTTGACCTCGATCATCTCCAAGCGCTGGCCGATCGGCGCGGGGTGCCCTGCCGCGTCATTGGTGTTACAGCGAGTGTCGAGGGCGACCACGAGCAGGCGCTGAGCCTGCGCTGGCAGGGGGAGGAGTGCGTGCTGCCGCTAGCAGAACTGGACGCCGCAGCCACTGCCACGCTGCCGCGTTATTTCGGCTAGCCAGTCAACGATTTTACGATGTGGTCACTCAATCTTGGGGAGCGCTTGACGGTGTAGCGTTACGGCAGAAGACCCATAAAAGCCGGTTGGCCTGCAGGCTGCCGGTTATGAAGGAGCGATCATCGTGCGCGCATATATTGACCAGGCCTACCAACAGGTACTCGATCGCAACCCGGGCGAGCCGCTATTCCACCAGGCCGTCCACGAAGTACTCGAAACCCTGGAACCGGCCCTGGAACGCCACCCGCACTACCGTGACCAAGCGATCCTGGAACGCCTCGTGGAACCGGAGCGGCAGATCTTCTTCCGCGTGCCCTGGGTGGATGATGACGGCGTCGTCCAGGTTAATCGTGGCTACCGGATCGAGTTCAACTCGGCGCTAGGCCCCTATAAGGGCGGCCTGCGTTTCCACCGCAGCGTCAACGGCTCCACCATCCGCTTCCTCGGATTCGAGCAGGTCTTTAAGAATGCGCTCACCCGGCAGGGAATCGGCGGCGGCAAGGGCGGCTCGGACTTTGACCCGCACGGCCGTTCCGACGGCGAAGTTATGCGCTTTTGCCAATCGTTCATGACCGAGCTCTACCGACATATCGGCGAATATACGGACGTGCCGGCCGGCGATATTGGCGTGGGTGGCCGCGAGATCGGCTACCTCTTTGGCCAATACCGGCGTCTGACCAACCGCTATGAAGCCGGCGTCCTCACCGGCAAGGGGCTGGGCTGGGCCGGATCGCTAGTACGCACCGAGGCCACCGGCTACGGCGCGGTTTTATTCGCTGCAGCCATGATGCAGCAGCGCAAGGAGGAGATAGAGGGGCAGCGCGTCCTCGTCTCCGGCGCGGGCAACGTGGCGATCTACGCGATCGAAAAGGCCCAGCAACTCGGCGCACACGTTATCAGCTTCTCCGACTCCTCCGGCTTCGTCATCGACGAAGACGGCGTCGACCTCGCGCTACTCAAACAAATTAAGGAGGTCGAGCGTGGTCGAGTAGCGGACTACGTGGCCCGCCGTCCGAGCGCCACCCTCCATACCGAGGGGTCGCTATGGCAGGTGCCGGCCACCGTTGCGCTACCCTGCGCCACCCAACATGAGCTCGACGACGCCGCCGCGTCCGCCCTGATCCGCAATGGCGTCAAGGTGATCGTGGAAGGCGCGAATATGCCCTGTACGCCGCAGGCGGTCGAAGCCTTCCGAGAGGCGGACTGCCTCTTCGCCCCCGGTAAGGCCGCCAATGCGGGCGGGGTGGCCACCTCCGCTCTGGAGATGGAACAAAACGCCTCCCGGGAGCAGTGGACCTTCGCCAAGGCGGAAAGTAAACTCACCCAGATCATGACCGACATCCACGATGAGTGTGCCCACACTGCCGCAGAATACGGCCGCCCCGGTGACTACCTATTCGGAGCAAATATTGCCGGTTTTGTACGGGTCGCTGACGCCATGATCGCGCAGGGCATTATCTAGGCGCGAGCAGTATTGCTTTAGCGCCGCGCAGTAGCGCGTCCCGCACCAGTGGCTAGACTGGCTGCATGGCCCGACTCATCCCCGCAGCACGCGCGCTGCCAGCTCTGCGTGCCTACGCGCGGGGCGAGCAGCTTTCGCGTGCTGACCAGCTCTTGGCGGTGCGTTTCACGCTGCAGGAGTTTGCCCGGTCTCATCCGGGCCAGGCCGTAGAGATCCGGGTGCCACCTGCCGGGGCCGTGCAGGCGATTGGCGGTCCCCGCCATACCCGCGGCACCCCACCCAATGTGGTGGAATGCGGCATAGCGGTCTGGTTAGATCTCACCCTCGGCCAGCGCAGTTGGGATGATGCCTGTGCGGGTGGGGCGGTGCAATGGTCGGGTACCCGCGCTGATCTCAACCCTTACCTGCCGCTTGTAACCGAGCGGGAATGGAGTATCGATGACCGGTGAAGAGCCACTAGCCAGCCAGAACCCGGACCCTAGCGAGGAACCGGCAAACAGCGCGGTGCCCGCAGCCGGTAGCGACGAGCCGATTACGGGCGTATACCGGCAAGCCCCGCGCTATGGGCGCTTTGCATTAACCGGCCTACTGGTGGCCGCCGTCGTCGCCTTCATTCTCGCGCTCACCACCCGGGGTTGGTCTGGGCTCTCAGTGAGTAACACGTTCTGGATTCTCCTTATCGCCCTGGGTACCACCGGATTACTCGCTGGTGCTGCCATCGCCTACTGGCTGGATCGGCGCAGTCTACGCACGCAAGCTGACACCTGGAAACGCGCCCAGCCCTAGACTAGCCACCTCGCACCGCCACAGTTAGGACATCCTATGCCTCGCCCACGCATCAAGCTCACGGCCGCCACTGAGCCTATCGATGTAGTCCTGGCCGCCGTCCGCACCGAACTGGGTATCACAGATGCATACCCGCCCGCTGCCCTAGCCGATGCCGAAGCCGCCGCCGCCCAATCCCTCCCGGCCCCCACCACCGTAGCCGAAGCCGCCCGTCCCTGCGCCCCCGTCGCGGACTTGCGCCACCTGCCCTTCGTCACCGTCGATCCGGCCTCCTCCACCGACCTCGACCAGGCCGCCCATATCGAGGCCATCGAGTCCGGCTGGCGGCTGCACTATGCGATCGCGGCCCTCGCCTTCTTCGTCCGCCCGGGCGGGCCCCTCGATGAGGAAACCCACCAGCGCGGCCTGACCATGTACGGGCCGGGGTGCGCCGTCGGCCTCCATCCGGAAGTCATCGCCAGCGGCGCGGGTTCCCTCCTGCCCGAACAAGAGCGCCTCGCCTACGTGTGGACCATTGATATTTCCGACGACGGCGCGCTCGCGCGCAGCCACGTTGCGCCGGCTCTGGTGCGGTCAGTGGCCAAACTCAGTTATGAGCAAGTCCAGCGTTGCCTCGACGGAAAAGAAGAACTGCCGTCCCCAGCACCGGCCGACTTCCCGGAGCTCCTCGCGGCAGTGGGGCAGGCACGGCAGCGCGATGAAGAACGCCGTGGCGGTATTTCCCTGGCCATCCCCACGCAGGAAGTTACTGCCACCGAGGATGGCTACCGGCTCTCCTACCGCGCCAATGTTCCCGCGGAGGAATACAACGCCCAGCTATCGCTGGTCACCGGGATGGCTGCCGCCCAGATGATGCGTGCGGCGGGGGTGGCGATCTTCCGTACCCTTCCGCCTGCGCGGGAACAGGATATTCGCCGCCTGCGGCACACCGCCCGCGCGCTGGGCCTGCACTGGGATAGCGGCGTGGACTACCCTACCTACGTGCGCAGCCTGGACTCCACGGATCCTGCCCAGGCCGCCTTCCTCAACGAGGCCGCCACCCTCTTCCGCGGGGCCGGATATGAAGTGGTGCGCGAGGAAGCGCTGAAGACCAACCACCCGCATGCTGCGATTGCCGCCGAATATGCTCACGTTACCGCGCCGCTACGGCGGCTGGTAGATCGGTACGGTCTGGAAATCTGCGCGGCCCACTGTGCGGGCCTACCGATCCCGGCGTGGGTGGAGGAGGGGCTAGATGAGCTCCCGGAGGTGATGGCGCGAGCCGCGAAAACCGCCGGTGAGTACGAACGGCGGGCCACCGACGTCGTCGAAGCCGCCATCCTGGCCCCGCATGTGGGCGACGTTTTCACCGCCACCGTCATCGACGAACGCAAAGACGGCGGGCTGGTCATGTTACGCACCCCGGCGGTGCGCGGCAGTGTTCGCGGCAACGTCAAAGCCGGCAGTACTGTCACCGTGCGGGTGGTGCGGGCGGATGTTGAGCAGGGACGCGTGGAATTGGAACTCGCTGACTAAGCGCCGTGGCCACCGCAGGTGGGAGTGGACAATGTGACGCGCGGAATATGGCAGACTGGGGAGCGTGCAAAGCCTAGCCCAGCCAACCCACGAGCTGAGTGACTCACCCCGGGAAGAATGTGGCGTCTTTGGCGTCTGGGCGCCCGGGGAAGACGTTGCTCGCCTGACCTACTTCGGCCTGTACGCCCTGCAACACCGGGGCCAAGAATCCGCCGGAATCGCCACCTGCGACGGTCACAATATCCTGGTCTACAAGGATATGGGGCTCGTCTCCCAAGTATTCGACGACGGCGCCCTATCCTCCCTACAAGGCCATATGGCCGTCGGCCACGTGCGCTATTCCACTACCGGATCATCCTCCTGGGAAAACGCGCAGCCCACGCTCGGCCCGACCGGCACTGGCACCATTGCACTGGCACATAATGGCAACCTCACCAATACTGCCGCGCTGGCAGCCGAAGTGCGGCGAGAATTCGGGGAGGACCTGCGTGGTGAGTTCGGGCGGGGCTCTTCCACGGATACTGCCGTGGTAACGGCGCTGCTGCGAGGAAAAGCCGCTAGTCAGCAGCACACGTTGTACCAAACGGCCCTGGAAGTTCTCCCGCAACTGCACGGCGCCTTCTCGCTGGTATTCATGGACGAGAATACGCTGTATGCAGCCCGGGACCGGCACGGTCTGCGCCCGCTGGTTCTTGGCCGCCTGGAGCGCGGCTGGGCGATTGCTTCCGAGACGGCCGCCCTCGATATTGTGGGGGCCTCCTTTGCGCGGGAGATCGAGCCGGGCGAACTTATTACGATTGACAAACACGGCGTGGAGTCGGTGCGGTTTGCTGAGGCTAAACCGGCTGGTTGTATCTTCGAGTACGTCTATCTGGCCCGGCCGGACACCCGCATCGCCGGCACCTCGGTCATGGCCGCGCGCACCGAGATGGGCCGGGCCCTGGCCCGCGCCCACCCCGTCGACGCCGATATTGTCATCTCCACGCCGGACTCCGGCACCCCCGCGGCTATCGGTTACGCCCAGGCCTCGGGCATCCCTTACGCGCAGGGCCTGGTGAAGAACGCCTATGTGGGGCGCACCTTCATCCAACCCACCCAGACTATCCGTCAGCTCGGTATCCGCCTGAAGCTCAATCCCCTGCGGGAAGTGATCGGCGGTAAGCGACTCGTCGTCGTCGATGATTCGATTGTGCGGGGTAATACCCAACGGGCCCTGGTGCGGATGCTCCGCGAGGCCGGGGCGGCGGAAGTGCACGTGCGGATCTCCTCCCCGCCAGTGAAGTGGCCCTGCTTCTACGGTATTGACTTTGCCACCCGCGCCGAGCTGATCGCCAACGGGATGAGCGTTGAACAGATCTGCGCCAATATCGGGGCGGATTCGCTGGGCTATATCACCGTGGAGGATATGGTTGCAGCCACCGCAGTGCCCGCATCGAACCTGTGTACCGCCTGTTTCACCGGGGATTACCCTGCCTCCACCCCAGCCGATTTTGCCCCCAATACCGAGGATTTTGTTTCCGACGACGCTGCCCGCCGTATTGGCGGGAAGTCGGGCGAGCCGGTAGCACCCCAAGCCCACCAAGGAGAGGTATGAGCCAGCCTGAGATCACCTATGCCGCCGCCGGGGTCGATACCGAAGCCGGCGATCGCGCCGTCGATCTAATGAAAGCGGCGGTGGGGGCCACCCACAACCAGCACGTCTACGGCGGCCTGGGCGGATTCGCGGGGCTATTCGACATCTCCGCGCTCAAAGATATGCACCGCCCGCTGCTGGCCACTTCCACCGACGGGGTGGGCACCAAGATTGAACTTGCCCGCCAGCTCGATAAGCACGACACCATCGGCCAGGACCTGGTCGGGATGGTCATCGACGATATTGTCGTCATCGGTGCCCGCCCGCTGTTCATGACCGACTACATTGCCTGCGGGCAGGTGGTCCCCGAACGGATTGCCAGTATCGTGGCCGGGGTTGCGCAAGCCTGCGCTGCCTGCGATACCGCGCTGGTGGGCGGGGAAACTGCTGAACATCCGGGCCTGCTCGCCGCTGACGAATACGATATTGCCGGTGCCGTCACCGGTGTAGTCGATGAGCCGCGCCTACTCGGGCCGCAGCGGGTGCAGCAGGGCGACGCAATCGTGGCCCTAGCCTCCTCCGGCCTGCACTCCAACGGCTTCTCACTGGTCCGCTCCACGCTGGCCGCCGCCGGCGTCAACCTCAGCGACCATCTACCCGAATGCGGCCGCACCGTGGGGGAGGAGCTGCTCGAACCTACCCGCCTCTACGCCCCCATCTGCCTGCCCATGCTGGAAGACGACGGTGCCGTCCACGCGATGTCACATATCACCGGCGGGGGTCTGGGCGCGAATATCTCCCGCGTCATCCCGACCGGCCTACGCGCCTGTATCCGGCGTGATTCCTGGCAGGTGCCGCCGGTATTCTCGGCTGTGCAGCGGTGGGGGAATGTGCCGGTACAGGACTTGGAAAACACCCTGAATATGGGGGTGGGGATGGCGCTGGTCTGCCCGTCTGAACAGGCCGATTCGCTCATCGAGCAGGCACGCGCCCGGGGATGTGCGGCGTGGGTTCTCGGGGAAGTTATCTCCGACGACGACGCCCCCACCGGCACGCGCGTAGCCGGGGCCAAGGGCGTTGACGGGGGAGCTGCTGAACTCGTGGGCGACTACCGCTTCTAGCTGAATGGCGCGGCGGCAGCGCCGCCTAGCGGACGCCATGGTGTCGGCCCCTAGCCAGGGGCCGACAG
>JAEWHO010000011.1 GCA_023387755.1 Actinomycetes bacterium
TTCAGCAATAAGCGGCAGATTGGCTGGGGCTGGCAGGCTATGGATTTACCGGGGCCCCTCCAAGCATCCGGGAGCGTCCCCTTCCCCAACCCGGGCCCGTTGCCGCAGCCGACGCCAGCGCCCAAGCCACCCGCCCCGTCCCAGCGGCAACCTTTCGTTTACGGCACGCTGCGTACCGGCCAGCGCGGATACGAAATGATTCTGCGTGGCAAGACCACCAGTGAACTCACAGTAACGATGGCCGGGCGGGATATGTACCGCAAACGCGGTGGAACTGTGCCATACTCCGTGCCGGGCTCAGGGACGCTCGTGGGCCAGGAAATGTGGATACACCCCGCGCATTACGGTGCGGTCATGCAGCGTATGGACGCCTACGAGCACTACAACCCAAACAAGCCGATTAATAGTCAGGCCTACTACCGCACCACCGCAACGACGAGCCGGGGCACCCCCGTCTGGATTTACGACGCCACCCCGCGAATGGCTACCTACCTTCGCCAACACGGCATCAAGATCCGCTCTGGCAACTGGTTCAATCGCAACAGCGCGAACCCGCTCGTAGCGGCCTCCAAGGGGCCGAGCTACTCGGCGGGCACAATTGATCTGCAGATGAGCAAAACTGCTGCCGAACCCGTCTGCCATAACGATCTGGGCGAACACCGGCCGGAGAATGGGGAATTCCTCACCTTCACCGTGGACCTCAGCTATGCGGGGGACTCCCAGGCTAACTACCTGCCCTTCCTGCCCGAGAACTTCACGATTGAGCGGCCGGACGGGAAGGTCTACCCAGCCGTGACCCAGAGCGCGCATGACTGCGCCGTCGGTAGCCAGATGGTGGATGCGTTTATTGACGCCGGAGCCCACGCGAACGGCGTGCTCATCATCGACGTGAACCCGGACGATCCTGGAATCCTGCGCTACCAGCCAGGTGAAGAGGTCGTGTGGGAGCTCGACCTGGCTACCGGTGAGGTCACCCGCCCGAACGCTGAAGACGCGGCCGTGAAGAGTGACGACGCCGCCAGCGAAAGCGAGGCAACCAGCTAGCTACAATGCCTCCATGGAAGCATTGGTTGCCGCTGCAAACCGTCGGCGGGTCAGTACTGACCCCATCTATGCGCCGCTGACGCCACCCCCGCCCGGGGAGGACGACACCACAATCGAGTTGTACTCCACGGTCGGGGCGGTGGTCAGCACCAGCCTGCACGAGCCCGACTCGGTGCCGGCCTACTGGGGGACGCGCGTTGAACATACAATCCACATCTACCCCAGCGAGCAGGCTACCGTCAGCCAGATACACGCCACCTTGGAAGCCGCCACGGTGGCCGCGCGGCTGCACGACCTGCGGCTGCGAGCCCGGCTAGCCGACGCGGGTAGCCAGATGCCGCCAGATAACGACCGCCGTATTGTGCTGTCCACGCCATACCTGGATATGGACCTGACCGGGGCTGCCTTCCAAGCCGGATTCCGCATCAGATCGGCCTCGGCATGGCAGCGGGTTAGTAAACTACAGCAGATTGCCCGGCATCGGGTGGGCGGGTGCGGTTCCGGACTACCCCAGGGGTGGCAGCTGCGGGCGCTGACCGAGGCGGATGAGGACGCCGTCGTCGCCGCTATTACTGCCCTCAATGACGTCGATGCGGACTGTATGAATCCGCGCCCGGTGCGCCCGCAAGAAGAGGAAACGACGCGCATTTATGCCCGAATAGCGATCGCGGCCGGGCCCGGTTGGAGTACCCTCGCCACCCGGGAGGGGGATGACGACGTCGCCCTGCTTGCCCTCTACCCGCCGCAGCAATCTGAGTGGGCCGCAACCGGGTTGAATCTGAAAGCCGTCAGCTATCTCGGGTTGGCCTATACACCGGCGCAATGGCGGGGGCAGGGGATTATGAACCAGATGCTGGCGCGCAGCTGGGATCATGCCGCTGCCTCCGGAGCGGAAAATGTGGTGCTTGACTACGCCTTCCACAACCCGCTCTCGAGCCGATACTGGATGGCCAGCGGGTTCCAGCCGGTGCGGGCGCTATGGGTCAAGGCAGTGACGCCGGAATAAAGGTGTGATCGGGCTAAATGGAGACGGGAACGCGCAGCTGATATAAGCGTGCCTACCACAGGGAGACGGCGGCCATGAAAACGGCAATACAGTGGCAGACGTAGCCTCCCACCGTGCACAGGTGGAAGATCTCGTGGAACCCAAACCAGCGGGGGGCCGGGTCAGGCCAGCGGGTGCCATACACGATGGCGCCCACGGTGTAGGCAATCCCGCCGGAGAGGACCAGCCAGAAGATTGCCGGGCCGCCGGCAGTCCAAAAGTCCCGCAGGAACGCGACAGCGACCCAGCCGAGGGCTATATAGAGCGGCACATACAGCCAGCGGGGAGCGCGCAGCCACAGCAGGCGCAAGGCGATACCGACCAGCGCGCCGATCCAAACAACGGAGAGCACCAGCGTAGCGGTGGAATAATCCAGCAAGATAACCGATAAAGGCGTGTAAGTGCCGGCAATCAGCAGGAAGATATTGGCGTGGTCCATGCGCCGCAAGATGGCGGCCGCCCGCGGGGACCAGGTGCCACGATGGTAGACCGCCGAATGGCCAAACAACAGCACCGTGGAAAATGCGAACACCACCACCGAGAGCTTCCCAGCAACCGTGGGAGTGAGGGTGATGAGGACGATGCCGGCAGCCAACGCCAAAGGAGCCGTGGCCAGGTGGATCCACCCGCGCAGCTTCGGCTTTACCTGATGAAACATCTCGCTGACCTGTTCGGACAAATTGGCCGATGACAGTGAGCGCACGCGGGTGGTTTGAGTCATCGCATCCTCCGTCGTCGTAAACCTACGGTTGCGTAACCTACGCTATCGTAACCGGTGTGCCGTGGCGGTGTCGAGCGGTGGCGTCATGAGGACTACCACCTCACCACAACTTGACCGCTCCCACACAAGCTCACCGATTAGCGGCACAATAGGAGTACACAGTCGCACACGTGAGGAGAAGGCAATGGGCGTCAGCCAACTGCTCTACCCGCTCTATGAGCGGCGGCTCGCCAAGGCGCTTGATCCCGCCCGAATCCCGCGCCATATCGGCGTCATCCTGGACGGCAACCGGCGCTGGGCAGCGGCCCTCGGCTCCCCCGCTTCCCACGGTCACCGCAAAGGTGCCGACAAAATCTCCGAACTGCTCACCTGGTGTTCAGAAACCGGTGTCGAAGTAGTGACGCTGTGGATGCTCTCCACTGATAACCTGGCCCGTTCCGCTGGGGAAGTGAGTGAATTACTCGATATTATTTGCGACGCCGTCGATACGATCGCGGCCGACCCGCGGGTCCGGCTGCGGGTGGCGGGAGCGTTAGAACTCCTCCCGACGACGACGGCGCAACGCCTCCGATCAGCCGAGGACGCCAGCGCGGCCCGGAGCGAGGATAGCCAGCGCATGCTCGTGAATGTTGCGGTCGGGTACGGCGGCCGGCACGAGATTATCGACGCTGCCCGCGCCTACCTGCGCAGCCAGGCGGAAGCCGGTAAATCCCTGGCCGAGGTGGCCGAAACCCTCACCACCGAGGACATTACTGCCAACCTATACACGGCCGGCCAGCCGGATCCGGATCTAGTTATCCGTACCAGCGGGGAACAGCGGTTGGGCGGATTCTTACTGTGGCAGTCGGTGCATTCGGAATACTACTTTTGCGAAACCTACTGGCCGGACTTCCGCCGGGTTGATTTCCTGCGGGCCCTGCGCGACTATGCCCAACGCGAACGGCGTATGGGGCGGTAGTCGGGTTAGCGCACGCCCTGAGCCAGTAGCCACTCCAAGGCCTGCAGATATCCCTGCCAGCCTTGGCCGCTAATCGTATGGGAAACGACGTCCCGGATTACGTTGTTACGCCGGAAATCTTCGCGCTCATCGACCGCAGAAATATGTATTTCCACGATAGGTACCGGCACGCTAGCTAAGGCGTCCCGCAGGGCATAGGAGTAATGCGTCCACGCGCCGGGATTAATAATGAGTCCGTCGAAATCGCGCTGCTCCAGCCGGTCAATCGCCACCCCTTCATGGTTGGTTTGGAGCGTATCGACGCGCACCTGCTGGGCGGCGGCAGCGGCCCGCACCTCCCGCTCAATATCGGGCAGGGTGGTGGTGCCATAGACATCCACCTCGCGGGTACCAAGCATGCCCAGATTGGGGCCGTTCAAGAGCAGAATCATATGTGTTCCCTTACCCACCTAGGCCTGGATATGCTCCAGCGCCGCCATAATCTCGGTATCGGAAATATCGTCGGCTTCTTCCACGCGGCCAATGTCCATCGGCAGGATCCAGCGGATCTTGCCGCGTAGCGCCTTCTTGTCGCCCCGCAGAGCGGCCAGCACGCGCGCGGGATCGAAGGACCGCGTGAGGTCGAAACCGAGGGTGGCGACGACGTCGTCGATCTGCTCCTGCAATGTGGATTCCGCCCCGCGGGCCGCAGCCATATGAGCCACGGCGCGCAACCCCAAGATCACCGCGCGGCCATGCGGCAGGCGGTAGCCGGACTCGATCTCTAAGGCGTGACCAATAGTGTGGCCAAGATTCAGCGTGCGGCGCTCGCCCTGCTCGAACGGGTCGCGCTCAACCACGCCGAGTTTCAGCA
The DNA here is from genome assembly GCA_023387755.1 of Actinomycetes bacterium. Taxonomy (GTDB): domain Bacteria; phylum Actinomycetota; class Actinomycetes; order Actinomycetales; family Actinomycetaceae; genus Bowdeniella. The sequence continues at coordinate 4,622 of JAEWHO010000011.1, forward strand.
GCGCCGAGCGCTCGACCATGGCGTAGCGGGCCGCCAAATCTGGCTGCGCGAGGGGCGGGGCGGCATCCTCGGGGGGCGGGGCGGCATGTTCGGGGTTCGCGGCGTGCTCGGTTTCTGACGCTGAACCGCCGGGGCGCAGGGCCGCTTGCCCCCGCTCCACGATCAGATCCCACAGCCACGGATCGCCAATAATTGCGGATTTCACCGTCTCGCCCATACCGTCGAGCAGCAAATCGGCACTGAGCGTGTGCAAAGCCCGCGTGTCGGCCACCACCGCAGCCGGGGGCCAGAAGGCACCCGCAGAGTTCTTCGCGGCAGATAGATCCACCGCCACTTTCCCACCGATGGCCGCATCGCACATGGCCAGCCACGTGGTGGGGAACTGGATCAGGGGAGCGCCGCGCATATATAAGGCCGCCGCACAGCCGACCATATCGCCGGTGGTGCCGCCCCCAACTGCGATCCACGCGTCCGAACGTTCCGCCCGCCGCGAGGCCGCGAATTCGAGCATCTGTTCGACGGTTGCCAGGCGCTTATTTTCCTCCCCGGCAGCGAAGGTGAGCCGCCGCTCGGTGGGCAGGTTTGACATCATCGCGGGTAGTGCGGCAGCCGCGTTTTCATCAGCGACAACGACGCATTCACCAGTTGAAACATCGGTGAGCACCGGCGTCAACTGGTCGGCGCGCACGCCGTCAAAAAACATGACGTCTGCTTTGCGTGGCCCCATCGGGTGATCACGCCGCACCCGCGAGTGCATGAGCAGCCGGCCCGGCGTAGCAGCGGATCGGTGACGGCGCACCTTCTCCACCAGCGACGCCGCCAAGCGCTCCACCTGCTCGGAGGCGTCCGCGTGAATATCGGCAGCGCGATAGAACGGCATCCGCTCATAGCGGCGGGCAGCGAGCTGCTCCGGGTTCTGGGTGAGGGGCCGCAGCTGCGGGTTATTCGTCAGGCGGTTGCGCAGAATATGGTCGGGCGCATCTAGCCAGATGACGGTGCCGGCATGCCACAGATGCCAGCGGGAGAGTGGATCGACGACGGCACCCCCGCCGGTCGCGATCACGGCCGGTCCCTCGGCACACACCTCAGCGATGACACCAGCTTCAATGCGGCGGAACTCTTCCTCGGACTGGCGAGTAATCACCTCCGCGCAGGGCATGCCGCAGCGCTGTTCGATGCGCGTATCAGTATCGACGAAGGGCAGATCGAGTAGCTCCGCCAGCTGGCGGCCCACTGTGCTCTTGCCCGCTCCCGGCATACCAATGAGAACCACACTAGACATCTGACGCTCCCACCTCGTGAAGGACAGCGGTTAAAAACGGCTCGGCGGGAACCTCCCGCTGGAGCCACAGTTGTAGGGCCGCGCGGCCCTGCTCAGCCAACATGCCTGCCCCGGCGCGCGCGGCCGCGCCGCGCGCGCGGGCGGCGGCCACGAGTGGTGTGGGGGTAGGGCGGTAGACCAGATCGAAGACCGCGAGGTCACGGCGCAAAAGTGCCGGATCAACAGGGATGGAGTCTGGGGCGGCAGGCGTGCCGTCGGGGACCGCGACACCAGTGCCAATCGGGGTGGCATTAACCAGCAGATCGCAGGCGGGGATCATGCGGGCGCGGGCCTCCCAGGTACCTGCAGAACGGGCCAGGGTGATGACCTCGACGTCGGCCTGAGCCAACGCCAACCGCACCGCCGCCGCAGCACCACCATTGCCGAGGACGGCCGCTCGCGTAAACCGGGCCCCACCGGCGTCGATATGGGCCTGTTGCAGGGAGGCGAACTCGCGCACGAGCGCCACATAATCTGTATTTTCCCCATGCAGTGTGCCCTCGCGCACGACGACAGTATTGACCGCACCCAGCTGTGCGGCGACGTCGCTGAGCGTGTCACACTGCTGGGCGACGGCGCGTTTATACGGGACGGTAACGTTCGCGCCGGCTGCATGCGTGCGCAGATATTCCACGGTGGTGGGCAGGTCGTCCGGGGCAATATCAACCAGCTCGTAGGTGTGGGGCAGGCCCATATGGGTGAAGGCCGCCGCCATCATGGCCGGGGAAGCCGAATAGGAGATATTGCGGCCCATGAGATAGAAACGCAGCGGACGCATTAGTGACCGCCCAGGGTTGCGGCGTCGTCGAAAAATCCTGGATAACTCACCGCCACGCACCCCGGATCATCGAGGGTGAGTGGGTCGGGGCTGATTCCGGCGCGCTCAGCGATCACGGCGGCCATAGCGATACGGTGGTCGGCCGCGGTGCGGATGGGGCGGGCCGGGCCGGCCGCCCGGTGGCGCGCGCTGGAACCGGTGATACGCCAGCCGTCGGGTAGAGCCTTGGCGGCCACGCCCATCGTGTGGAGTAGCTCGACGGTCAGGGCGATTCGGTCAGACTCTTTGACCCGCAATTCTGCGGCGCCGCGCACCGAGGAGACGCCGTCCGCGCCGGCCATCGCCACCGCCAGGATGGGCAGCTCATCGATCATATCGGCGGCCTGGGCCGCCTCGATCTCGAGCGGACGCACCCTGGCGGCCGAGCGCACGCGCAGGGTCCCGGCCGGTTCCGGACCGTCTTCAAAACGCTCTACAACCTCAATATCAGCGCCCATCTGCTGCAGGGCGTGGATCAGCGCGATGCGGGTGGGATTGAGGCCCACGCGGGGCAGCGTAATATCGGCATCCGGGTGGATGGTGGCGGCCACCAGCCAGAATGCGGCGGCCGAAAAATCACCCGGCACGCGGATTGAACGGGCCTCGATGGAGGCCGGTCCGCGCAGGCGCGCCGAGCGCGAATCTGGGGCGTGAGTATGGGCGACGTCGGCACCAAGGAACGCGAGCATGCGCTCGGTATGGTCGCGTGCCGGGCCCGGGAGCGCAATCGTGGTCTCGCCGTCGGCGGCGCAGGCAGCCAACATGATGGCCGAGAGCAACTGTGCTGACGGGACGGCCAAGTCATGGTGGCTGGCGTGCAGGGGGGCTGGGCCGTGAATAGTGACCGGGGCGTGGCCTGCCGTCGTCTCAATCTGCGCCCCCATCTGCCGCAACGGCTGCGCAACGCGCTCCATCGGGCGAGCGGACAGCGATGCGTCACCGGTGAGGATGATGGTGCCGGGCTGGTTAGCGAGGAGGGCGGCGCAAGCGCCCATGAGCAGGCGCATGCCGGTGCCGGAATTACCGCAATCAAGAGTGATTGGTTCCGTGGCCGCGGCCAGGCGTGCGGCGACGGCGGCGCGTCCGCGCACGTGGACGGTTAGCTGCTGGGGCAGGGGAGAGGCGGCCTGGTTGTTGGTGACCTGGTTGCTGTTGGCGGTCTGATTGTTAGTGGTCTGCGGTGTTCCGGACTCCGCGAAATCTAGCGCGCCTAAGGTATGCAGCGCCCGGGCGGTGGACAGCACATCCGCCCCCGGCCGATCAATCGTGACGGTCACCGTCGGCGCATGCGGAGTCACATCCGCCAACGCCGCAAAGATCAGCGCCCGCTGGGCTATCGACTTATCTGCCGGCATCACAGCGGTACCGCGTAGAACCGAGGCGGTCACGATCCCTCGCCTTCCGGCTGTTGTTGCCGCAGGAAGTCAGCAACCTCAGCGCGGGTGGGCGGCTGCGCCCCCGCCCGCGAGACAGTTAACGCCGCTACTGCAGCCGCCCACCGCATTACCTCACGCAGCTGCGCAACCGTGATCGCCCGCAGCTCCTCGCGGCGGGCCGCCCCGCATAAACTCAACGACATGAGCGCGTCAATAATCGCGCCCATCGACGAATCGCCGGCCCCCACGGTATCCACCACCGCTGCCGGATAGGGTGCCTGATGGATTCGGCCCTCCCGGCAGTAGGCGTCCATGCCGTCCGCTCCCGCGGTGATGACAACTAGCGCTGCGCCGTCGGAAAGACACTGCCGAGCCCACTGGTCGGCAGTCAGGTGTGGCCAGAAAAACGCGAGATCCTCATCCGAAGCCTTCACCACATCTGCGTGGGCCAGGCACGGTTGTAATACGTCCCGCGCGGCCGCCGCATCGCCCATGAGGGACGGGCGGGCATTAGGATCGACCGAGATCGTGGCCTGCGATGCCAGCGCCCCCACGATCCGTGCGACCGTCCCGGCCCCGGGTTGCATAACGGCCGCAATCGAGCCGGTATGCACATGCGTGTAGCCCTCCAGGGAGGCGGGGGTGGACGGGTCCCAGTCAATATCGAAGTCATACTTAGCTGCCCCTGCAGCGTTCAGGCGCGCGATAGCGCGAGAGGTGCGCCCAGAGGTTTGGGTGCCCGGCACGACCCCAACTCGCGCGGCCGAGAAGTGATCATCGAGAATATCGCCGTCGGGATCGGTGCCCCACTGAGAAAAAAGCTCCACCGGGCGGCCGAGCCGCGCCAAACCCACGGCCACATTCGCGGGAGAACCACCCGGGTGCCGTTCACTAGGGCCACCCGTGGCGGGGTAGACCTCATCAATGAGAGCCTCCCCGACGACGAGAACCCGCTCAGTCATGATCCGCCCCAGTATCAGCGTCATCGTATTGGCGGCGAGTGGCATCTAGCCGCTCGCGGGCCCCGGCCAGCCAGCGCTCACAGTGTTGGGCCAGCGCCTCGCCCCGCTCCCATAGGTGCAGCGACTCCTCTAGACCAGACCGGCCCGATTCCAGCTCTTGCACCACCTGGACGAGCTCCTGTCGCGCCCGCTCATAACCCATGGCAGGAATATCTGCGGTCAGCGGCGCGGCAGCGTCGTCGGGGGTAGCAGCGTGATTGTCGGCATGCAGCTGGGGATCGGTCATTGGTCCTCCTGAGATGAGCTGAGGGAAACGGGGGCAGCGAACTCCTCGGCGCGGGTGGCGGTCACTTCGACGCCGAGGCGGCCGTGATGAACGATCACCTCATAGCGGTCACCGACCGCGGCATCGGCAGCGCGCGTAAGCACCCGCCCGGCCCGATCACGCACGACCGCATAGCCGCGCTCGAGTACCGTGGCCGGGGATAAATCCCGCACCCGCGCCCGCAGATGCTGGATCTCGGCGGCGGCCAGATCGAGCTGGTGGGTGAAAGCCTGGAAAGCGCGCTCGCGAGTAGCCGCCAGGGTTTCCTCGTGGCGGTCAATGAGCAGCTCGGGCTGAGCCAATGCCGGGCGACGCCGCAGCGAGGTAATCAGGTCCTGTTCACGGGCCAGACGCGCGTCCATAGCATGGTTCAGACGCCGCCGCCCCAACGCCAATTGACGTCGCTCTTCTGCGACATCCGGCACGCAGCGGCGGGCCGCATCAGTGGGGGTGGACGCCCGATAATCGGCGACGAGATCCAGTAGTGGGCAGTCAGTCTCATGCCCGATCGCCGAGATTAGCGGGGTGTGGCAGGCTGCAGCTGCGCGCACTAAATGCTCATTCGAGAACGGCAGTAGATCTTCTACCGAACCGCCACCGCGGGCCACAATAATGACGTCAATACGCGGGTCCGCATCCAGCTCGGCAATCGCCTGCGACACCTCGGCCACCGCATAGGCCCCTTGGACAGCGACCTCGCGAATATCGAATTCGATTTCCGGCCATCGTGCCCGCGCATTGACGACGACGTCGTGCTCCGCCTTGGATTCACGGCCGCAGATAAGGCCGATGCGGCCGGGCAGGAAGGGGAGCGGCACTTTGCGTTCGGCAGCGAAGAGGCCCTCGGCGGCGAGCAGCTGCTTGAGTTGCTCTAGTTTCGCCAGCAGTTCCCCGAGGCCGACCGGGCGGATCTCGGTGGCCTTCAGTTGGAGGGTGCCGCGTTTAGTCCAAAACACCGGCGTGGCTTGGACGACCACATGAGCGCCGTCGTGCAGCGGAGTGGAGATACGATCAAGGTCACGGCTGAGCATAGCGACCGTCATCGAACAGTCGGCGTCGGTATCGCGCAGGGTCATGAAAACCATGGCGGCGCCCGGGCGGCGGTTAATCTGGACCAGCTGACCCTCTACCCACAGAGAACTCATGCGGGCAACATATTTTTCAATATTCTCACTCAGCAAACGCAGCGGCCACGGCGCTTCGGCGGTGGTCTCACGCGCGGTCGCAGGCAGGGCGCGCGCGGGCAGCTGAGCGGACATACACCCAGCATGTCACGCCCGCGCCCGCAATGCGACCAGCGGGGCTGAATGTGGACATGCCGCATATTAGCTCGCTCCGGTAGGCTGACCCGTATGGATAGCACTATCTCGCTCGCCGGCGCCTCAGCCTTCCCCGATGAAGTACCGGCACGCACGCCCGGAGCTGATGCCCAGCCAGGCCGCAAGATCCTACTTGCCGCCCCGCGTGGATACTGCGCCGGCGTAGATCGCGCCGTGGATGCCGTTGAAAAAGCACTCGAACACTACGGTGCCCCCGTTTACGTACGCAAAGAGATTGTGCACAATAAATTCGTCGTCGAGACGCTCTCCAAACGCGGCGCTATCTTCGTATCGGAAACCGATGAGGTGCCCCACGGGGCGCGGGTCGTGTTCTCCGCTCACGGCGTATCCCCGCTGGTGCATGAGGAAGCGGCCGCACGGCAGTTAGAAACGATCGACGCCACCTGCCCGCTGGTGACGAAAGTCCATAAGGAAGCCGTCCGGTTCGCTAAGGGCGACTACGATATTCTCCTCATCGGCCACGCCGGGCATGAAGAGGTTGAGGGAACCCACGGCGAGGCCCCGGAGCATATTCAGATCGTGAATGGGCCTGAAGAGGTTGATGACGTGCAGGTGCGTGACCCCGATAAGGTCGTATGGCTGTCCCAAACCACCCTGAGCGTGGACGAAACCATGGAGACGGTGACGCGCCTGCGGGAACGCTTCCCAAACCTGCAAGACCCGCCCTCAGACGATATCTGCTACGCCACCCAAAACCGGCAGGTGGCAGTAAAGAAACTTGCTCCGCTAGCCGACGTGGTTATTGTGGTCGGCTCCGCGAACTCGTCGAACTCGGTGCGGTTAGTAGAAGTGGCACTCGAAGCCGGCGCCGGGGCAGCATATCGCGTGGACAAAGCTGAAGAAGTCGATCCAGCCTGGGTAGCTGACGCGCAGGTCGTGGGCCTGACTTCCGGTGCCTCTGTACCCGAAATTCTGGTGCGCGACGTTATCACCCGCCTGGGAGAGCTCGGCATCGGTGAAGTCGAGGAAGTCCGCACCACCACCGAAGATATCCGCTTCTCACTGCCGAAGAACCTGCGTGCAGACCTCAAAGCCGCCGGGATGCAGCCGGATCGTCCGCATAAAGTGCGCCGCGGAGAACTGAACTGCAATACCGATTAGGCCAATGTGAGGCTCAGTCCTGCCCGGCTGCACCTGAGCAGGGCGAGGGCCGCAGGGGAGGTCAGCCCGGCCCGCAGTCTGCAGCCCAGCTGGGGAGATCAGCTCGGCCGGCGCGTAGCAATATCAAGGGGGGTTAGGTCTTTCGCATCCTTCGCGTGCAGGCGCTCCAAGGCGCGGGCCTGGGGAATTAGGCGGGCTTGGTAGGAGCCCACGGCCTTGTTATAGGCCGTAACGGCGGTTTCCAGGGAGGTTCCTACCCGGTCCAGATGCTCCGCGAACGTCCCCAAGCGTTCAGCTAAAACCCGTGCGCACTCCAATAGTTCCTCCGCTTGCTGCGCCACCTCCTGGCGGGCCCACGCCGCCGCGATCGTGCGCAGTAAGGCCAGGAGAGATACCGGCGAGGCCGGGCAGACCTGTTGACGCAGGGCATACTCCAGCAGTGCGCCGTCGCTCGTAACCGCCTCAGATAGGAGCGCTTCAGCTGGCACGAAGAGGACCGTCATATCTGGCCCGTCACCGAGTTCCTGCGGATAGTTGCGCTGGGCGAGAGCATCAATATGAGCGCGGAATTTGCGGGCGTGAGTAGATAACAGACGCTGCCGCTCCCGCTGGCCCTCCTCACTCGGATCCTCCTGCAGTTCGCAGGCGCGCAAAAACGCCTCAAATGGGACTTTAGCGTCGACGGCTATACGGCCCCCGCCGGGTAAATGAACGACCATATCTGGTCGCGAACCATTAGGGAGTCGCTGCTGGCAAACATAATCGACGTGCTGCACCATGCCGGCCGCTTCAACGAGCCGCTGTAACTCCACCTCTCCCCACAGGCCACGCGCGGAAGAATTACGCAATGCGCCGGCCAACATGGAGGTTGATGCCATCAATTCCTGCCCCACTGCCGCTTGGGTACGCAACTGTTGTGAGAGAGTCGAATGCTGCTGGATACGTTCGCGCTCGGCGCGCGCTACCTGGGCGTGCAGATCATCGACTTTAGCTTGCAGCGGGCCTAGCGCTTGCGTGAAAGTGCGGGCGTCGTCGTCGGCCTGATCCGCGTACTCCACCCGGGCGGTGAGCTCCCGTACGCGCCCCTCCGCCGCAGCCACCTGGGTGCTCAGCTCTAAACGCATACGCGCAGCCCGCACCCACGCGAGCACATATCCGAGTAACAAGCCCACGGCGGCCGCGATCACGATGAAGAGCACAGTCCTATCCATACCCACCAGTGTGCCGGGTATGTACGACATTCACGTTTGCGTGACCCCACCGGGGTATGAGAAATAATCCACCTGATATCCGACGCATGCAAAGACTGGCGTGGGGCAGAATAGCTCCCATGACAAAACTGGTGGTGGTCAACACCGCAACTGCCGTAGCGGTAATTGGGATAATCGCGTGCACATGGTGGATTGTGCGGACTCGTAAACCGGGTATCTCGGGGATACTTCAAAGGCTAAGCGCGTTGCTGCTGGGAACCTTGCTGATTGTTACCTCCACTGGCCTCATGATCAATCGGCAGTACGGCTTTTTTGCCTCCGTAGGGGAGATGGCTACGTATTTTCTATCCGGTCAATCCTCGGGGCCACAACACGAGGCAACCCCCGAACTCTCTCGCTGGGAAGCAAACCCTGCCGCTTATCAGCTGCCTTTGAAGGACAGCGATGAGAAAGGGATTCAGGAGGCAGCTTTCACCGGCCCGGTATCGGGCGTCTCGGATTACCTGCGCGTGTGGAAACCACGCGATTACGACCCAGCCAAGGGTCCCTACGATGTCATCGTGATGCTGCCGGGGGTGCCCGGGCGAGCCAGTGCCATCCAGTCGGCGATCGGGGTGCAAGACCAAGTCCAAAAAGCGATTGATGACGGCGTTATGCCGCCCACCATTGTGGTGTCAGCGGGTATGAATATCCGTGGGAAGGAAACAAACTGCGCGGATTTCGGTGGGGCACCCCGGGTGGAGACATGGCTCACCGACGACGTGCCTAACGCGATTCGGGCGAATTTCGCGGTCAGCCATGATGCGCGTGACTGGACCATCATGGGAGTGAGCGCAGGTGGTTGGTGTGCGGGTCGCCTGGGGTTGATTCACTCCCAGGTATTCGGGAGGGCCGTCTCTATGCACGGATGCGATAAACCCTGTAGTGGCCGAATGGAGCTGGATGCGGATTTGGCGCACACTAATTCGCTGTCCACGCTGGTGAAGCAGCCCCGGGAGAATCCTTTCCGACTCCTCATGGTTGGCAGCGTGGAAGATCCGCCCACCGGGCCGGAAGCGCAAGCGATCCAGAGCGGTAATCCAAATGTTGCAGAAGCGAAGGTCTACCCCCACGGTGGGCATGGTTGGGTGCGTTGGAAAAATGAGTTTCCTGATGTCCTAGCTTGGATCGGAAAACAAGAAGCGGCCACGGAAAAGAGGAGCTCATGATCGGAGTCGGAACCGCGTTGAGTGCCGCGACACAGCTCAATGCTGTTAGTGTGCTTGCCGAGGGAGAGAAGAAAGGACTCTATTGGGAGGTCGGCACCCCGCTGGGGCTGACTTCCTCAAAGCTCCTAACACTCGTAGTAGTGCTGTACCTCATTGGCCTGTTTTTTGTAGTAGTGCGTCCCCAACGACGCCGCGCCCAGAATAAACACTCTTCGGCACAATCCGTAGTGCTGGGAGAGACTGATAGCGGGGATGGGACGGCGTCTGCGGGGAAGCCTGGTGTGATTGCGACATCCGCTATGGCTGTTCTAGTCATTGCGTTGCAGTTTTTGGGCTGCTTGATTGTGCTGTTGATAGCGAATCGGGTAGGCGGATTCTTCGCCTCCTTCGAGGATCTATTTGGCGCGCCCGGTGCCTGACAATATCCACTGACAAATGGATATCCACAGATAGGCGGGAAGGGGGAGCAGCGAAGCTCGACGATCTGCTTCACTGGTGATCGATGTGCCGGTCAGAGCCGGTTCGCTATCACCGAGAGGAGGCCAGCCGATGGAAATTAACGCGATTTTAGCGGCGGCTGGCTTGCGCGCAGTTGGCTCCGGCGATGGTGATGTGACCGGCTCCGGCGGAGCAGACACCAGATTATCGGGCGCATTGTATGCCGCAGCTACCCAGTTGATCGCCTATGCGTGTGAGCACGGCGTCGTCTGTAATACCGCGGACGCCGAGCTCGACGCCGCCATCGCCGCCGAACGGAACTGTCAGGCGAGCGACGTGCTGCGCACCAAACTGCTAGCACAAGCAGATCGCTCAGCGGGGGCACGTAAACGTAAGACGACGACGGCGCAGATCGTGGCAGAACTGCGGTGTATCCCGCTGAAAGAAGCCGCAGATGCCGTAGTCTACGCGCAGAAGCAGGCGCAGTTCCCGCGGGCACTCGCGGACGCTGCCGCTGGACTAATGTCGACAGAGAATTTATGTACGACCGTGCAGACCTTGGAGCAGTTGCGGCCGCACTACAGCGAACAGACATTCGCGGAAGTGGAGACGGAAGTCTTGGCTGCCGCCCGCACGCCGGTTCCGGCTGAATTCAAAAAGCGCTGCCGGCGCACGCTGGCGGAAGTCGATTCTGCGCTTGCGCGCTCCGATGCTCAAGCACGTGCCCGACGCAAAGCCCACACCTGGCAGACTCGGGGACTGTGGATCACCCCCATTGAAGATGGCGAGTTCGGTGCGCGTATTAGCGGAATTTTACCGACCGAATATTTGCGGGTCTTCCTGCCTGCGCTAGAAGATAAAGCTGCCCGGATTGGGCGCGCCCAACGCCAAGGCAAAGGCCGGAGACGAGCCGACGACCGCCGCTATCGCCTGCTTGATGCACTGGTGGAATCGGTGACGGGTGCTAAGGTTCCCAAGCCCGACCCGATTGACGGCGGCGCTGATGAGCTCCCGCGCGATGAAGAGCGGCTCGGCCAACCCGATCCGGCGGTGCGCGTGCTTCGAGGTGCGCGCCGACAGATTGACGCCGTCAACCTCGACGCCGTACCCCGAGTCGAACGGGACCGAAAGCTGTGGGACACCACCGCGGCTGACTGTGGCCGTACTCAGCGCACCGCGCCGCCGGCACTGCGCCGCCTATTGGCCCTGCGCGACGGCGGCTGCGTTCACCCCCATTGCAATGTGCCACCGCCACTATGCGAAGGCCACCATGTGAGGTCATGGAGTAACGGTGGACGTACGGATTTGGGAAATATGGTGTTGCTCTGCCACCACCACCACTACCTGGTGGAGCATCCGCCGGATGATACGAGGGTATGGCGCATCAGCTTTGACGACAATGGGATACCGGTAGCGATTCCACCAGAGCATATCGATCCGGAACAACGGCCGGTCTATCATCCCCGGTTCGCCGCCCCCATCATTAACATTGCCCTGCCAGACGGTGAAACAGATGTCGAAGGAGTGGGGGATCGTCTCGCTCCCGTGACTCCGGCACCGCAGCATGGTCGAGCCAGCGTGAACTCGCCTCCACAGCAGCAGAGCATTCCAGCCTAGGGGGTGAGGTAGTCCTCCTGCCCACTGGGGCCCAGAGAAGGGGACCGAGCCCGCGCATATGACTTCGTGACGAGTGCGCGGGCGAGGGTCGTCGCCATTATTCCCGCTAGGCCGGGCATTTAGGTAAAGTGGGACGACGTGGCCCTAACTATCGGTATTGCAGGATTGCCCAACGTCGGCAAATCGACCCTATTCAACGCTCTTACCCGCGCGACGGTTCTCGCAGCGAACTACCCCTTCGCCACGATCGAACCGAACGTGGGCGTGGTACCACTGCCTGATGCGCGCTTAGGGCAGTTGGCGGAACTCTTTGATTCCGAAAAAATTGTGCCCGCCACGGTGTCATTCGTGGATATTGCTGGGATCGTTCGTGGTGCTTCCGAAGGGGAAGGGTTGGGGAATCAGTTCCTCGCCAATATTCGTGAAGCTGATGCAATCTGCCAAGTGACGCGCGCGTTCGCTGATCCCGATGTGGTTCACGTAGACGGGAAAGTCGATCCTGCGGCCGATATCGAAACGATCAGCACCGAGTTGATCCTCGCGGACCTGCAAACCCTCGAACGGGCTATTCCGCGCTTGGAGAAGGAAGTACGCGGAAAGAAAACCGAAAAAGCGGTGCTCGATACGGCTCTGGGGGCCAAGGACTTACTGGAGCGCGGGGTGTTGCTATCTGCCGGGGCGAAGGAAGCCGGTTTGGATCCGGATCATTTGGCCACCTTCCAGTTGATGACCTCCAAGCCCTTCATCTTCGTGTTCAACACCGACGACGCTGGTTTGGCAGACACCGAGATGCAGGCGCGGCTGCGGGACCTGGTGGCTCCCGCGGAGGCAATCTTCTTGGACGCGAAGTTCGAATCCGAATTGGTGGAGCTGGAGGAAGATGAAGCTGCCGAGATGCTCGCTGAGGCGGGGATTGAGGAATCCGGCCTCGACCAACTCGCCCGGGTAGGATTCGATACGCTCGGGCTGCAAACCTACCTCACGGCCGGCCCGAAAGAAGCGCGCGCCTGGACGATTCGCAAAGGTTGGAAAGCTCCGCAGGCTGCCGGCGTAATTCATACCGACTTTGAGAAAGGCTTCATTAAAGCCGAGGTTATCTCTTTCGAGGACTTGATGGAGATGGGCTCGATTGCGCAAGCTCGCGCGCACGGCAAGATGCGGATGGAGGGTAAGGACTACGTCATGGCTGATGGGGACGTGGTCGAATTCCGCTTTAACGTGTGATTGCTAGGCAGGGCGGGCGACATGACTATGACGGTTGTTCCGCCCGCTTTTCCCTGCATTAGGGTGCCGTTGTAGCCGGTAGTTTAACTGCCCGATTAGCGGTCAAAAGCGCCTAATTTTGTGCCAGCCGCCGCGCAGAAAATTGCTGCGATCACGCATGCGCCGCTAGCCCACATTGCTGCCGATCCTTCGAAGAAAATATCAACAAAGCCTAGGATTAGGCTCTCTACTAAGAGACCAATAATGGTCCAGGTTAACCACATGCCTCGGGGCGAGGGGCGGCGCCTACCCACGTTCACCCAGCCTTTCGAACGTAATCGAATATACGGAAGATTATTATATGCAGGCGGAAGGGTGGGAACATGCGGCCGAGGTGACGCTCCCGCAGTCTACGACCATTCCGGGACTACGCCAGGCAAACCTCTATGTGCGCCTTTCGCGATGGAGGCGCAGAAAACGTGATCTCCGGGAGCAGTAAAAGCTGACGGTTACGGGGGAGGGAGATCGCTCTTCACGCACTCTGGTAAAGATAAGTATTGGCGACAGTGCGCAACAGTTTACAGCCGGCTTTTCTTCGGGTGAGCGGTTCATTCTCGTGATCCGAGGATTGAGTGCTGCCTTAGGGAACAGCACCCTCTACATTTCGACAGCTGTTCTCATTGAAGACGGTAGTGTAGTTCAAGCCACTAAGGAGTGGCTTACGATGACGTAGCACTATGTTCACGGGAGATACACGGTATGGAGATTGGGAGTCTCGCAGATTGGTTCAGCGCAATCGGTGGGGTGCTTGCGGTAGTGGCTGCAGTTGTGGCGTGGCGTGTGAGTGCCCATGCCTTGGAGCTTGAGCGCGTTCGGGAGGAGCGAGCGGCAGCGTGCCGACATCGTGAGCAGGCCGAACTTGTTTATGCAATTGGTGCGCTGCTGCCTGAGCGAGATAAAGGGAAACAGTGGGCGGTCTTGATGTGTAATTCCTCGGATAAGCCCATCTATAACGTCGTCATCAATACTGTGCCAAAAAATGGGGAGGAACGCCGTCCCGTGCAACTTGGCGCACTCCCGCCGGGGAAGTATGTCATTCCATCAACGAATACCTCGTTTCAGTGGGAAAACCTCCACGATTATTCGCTGTTCACCGAGCGAGTGGAATTTACAAAAGGCAAGGGTGCTAACGTTGTCTCAACTGTTGAATTCCAAGATGCGCACCGTGTGACGTGGGTGTTCGAACTTTCCTCTGAGGGATCAAGGCTTCGTGAGATTCCTAGGAGTTCCGAGCAGGCCCCGCTCGAGAGCGATTGATAGTTGACGATCATGATAGTTGTCTTCTAGCGCACCGCTGCGCAAGACGGACGCCAGTTTGTTCACTTCCGCGGATCGGTAGGGAGCAATTCGATAGGGAGAACTAGCGTTGAGCAGCTATACCATCCGATCGAACATGCTCCTCGTTTCCCGCAAGCGTCACAGTTACACGCAGGCAGCCGCCGAGGTTATCCACAGTTTTGGTTGGGGTCTTTTCAAGGTGGGGGTGTTACCGGTAGTGTCTATCCCAACATAAAACGTGACCTGGAGCACGCATGGCTGCGTGTTGGGAGGATAGTGCATGTTGAGACGAGTTGGAATCGTTGCTGCCTTGGTGGGCAGTGCTTTGGTGTTGTCTGGGTGTGGCGCGGATAAGGAGCCGGCGGCTGTTGCGGTGACGCCGGGGGCGCCGGTGCCGTCGCCGTCGTGGACTCCGCCGCCGGCGGGGATGTGGACGGAGTCGGATCTGGCGGAAGGCCGGGAAGTACCGCCGGAGGAAATGGATCGCCTGCGGCCACTCCCGGAGGTGCCGGAAGAGCCCGAGACAATCACGCACAACACCGAACGAGGCGCAAAAGACGCAGCGCTGTATTTTGCTCGGTTGATATCCATTTCCATGGAGAGGGGGGAGACAGAGCATATTGAGGCGTTGGTTGCAGATACTTGTCACAACTGTTCGAATCTGGATAAGGCTATGAAAGAGCTTGCTGAATCGACAAGACTCCCGCGATGCAAGGGACACGATTTCTCGGTGACAGACGTAGTTCCTGGGACAGGAGAGATCCCTTATTACGATTTGGAAGTCCTACGTGAAACACACAGCTGTGTCGAGTTTATTCATAGCAAAAATATTGTTGATGACAAGGTTGATAAAACGGTCAAAAAGAACTGGTATACCGTACGATATATCGACGGTAAATGGACCCCTTACGACCTGAGCTTAGGGGGGAAGCCGACAAATGCGGAGAATTAGTCTCTCGTTAGTTTGTGCGTTTTGCTTCGCTTCCAGCCTTGCTGCTACCGACAGTGCATATGCGGATGTTAGCTGTGGGGGTGTCACAAGTGGATTTGACTGCGAAGGATGGAAGGATCGAGGGGATCCGGGCCGCGGAGGTGGTGGCCCCGGTAGGGGTGGTGGTTCCGGTGGTGGTGGGAAGAAGGTGAAGCCGCAGCCCGTTGAGTGGGGGCGGGGGTTTTATTGTTTGGTTAAGCCGGGTTTTGGGGCGCGGGAGTGTCAGGATTTTGAGGTGGTGCCGGCTGATCCGGTGAATCCGGTGGAGCCTGCGCCGGGGGAGCCCATCACGATTCGGGATGTGGCTCATTTCCCGGTCAATAAGGGTGAGTTGGTGATCCAGCCTGGTGGGGGCCAGCACACGGTGAATATGAAGGGCAACGTGTACTCGACTGCGGCCACGCATGAGTTGACTCTGCCTTTGTTGGGTGAGCCGTTGACGGTGCAGTTTATTCCGGTTGATTTTGCTTTTGATTTTGGTGACGGTACTCCGGTGGTGTCGGGTGCTGGTGCTGGGGCTGCGTATCCGGAGGGGAATATCCGGCACGTCTACCGCAAGGTCGGTACCTACACGATCACAGTGACTACCTCGTGGATGGCGAACTATAAAGACCCCGCCTCTGGGATGTGGATTCCGATCCCGGGCACGCTCACCACCACAGTCCAGTCCCCGCCCCAGAAGGTGAACGAGTACCACATCGTCCTGACCGACCCGACCGGATAGCTTTTAATATCGCTTCTTGACCTAACGCTGTAACTAAACACGAAAGGCCCTCGTATGCGCACATATTTCAAACTCGCTGTCACCATACTCGTTGCATCGAGCGCGTTGGTGTTGTCTGGTTGTGGCAGTGAGAAGGAGCCGGCGGCTGTTGCGGTGACGCCGGGGGCGCCGGTGCCGTCGCCGTCGTGGACACCGCCGCCTGCTGGGATGTGGACGGAATCCGATCTGGAGGTCGGGCGCGAGGTGCCGCCAGAGGAAATGGATCGCCTGCGCCCTGTAATTGAAATTCCGCAAGAGCCGGCAACGATGACTCATAACACAGAGCAAGGCGCGAAGGATGCTGCAGAGTATTTGGCCTGGACAGTTGCTGCATCAGTTGAGCGGGGAGATCCCAGCCTGCTGGAAGAATATGTATCTGATAGTTGTATGAATTGCGCGTCGGTTCACGAGGTAGTTAAAAGAATTGCCGAATCCCCCCAACGAGCGCGATGCGGGAAGCACTCTATCAGTGTGGGAAAGGTTGTTGCAGGTACCGGTGAAGTTCCTTTCTATGACGTGGAAATAAAAGATGAGGACAAGGCATGCCTCAGCTTTAATTTGGATAATAACCTGGTGGAAAAAGAATATCCGGATGAGATGGTTTCTTCCTGGTATGTCGTCCAATACCTTGACGGTAAGTGGGTGCCCTATAATATTTCACTAACAGAGAAGCCGGTCTATGAAAGCAATTAAGTGCATAATTTTAGCGTGGTTATTGGCTGCTATGGTATCTCCAATTAGTACCGCCGCCCCACTGGATTGTGGTCCCGGAATCAACGGCGTGCTGTGCGAAGGAAAGGAAATATATCCTGTGCCAATCCGTGGTGGTGGCGGTGGCGGTACTGGCGGGGGTGGTGGTAAAGACCGGGTGAAGTGGCCTCCTGTTGAGTTTCGTCCGGGGCAGTATTGTTTGGTTAAGCCGGGTTTTGGGGCGCGGGAGTGTCAGGATTTTGAGGTGGTGCCGGCTGATCCGGTGAATCCGGTGGAGCCTGCGCCGGGGGAGCC
>JAEWHO010000092.1 GCA_023387755.1 Actinomycetes bacterium
GTACTGTGCGCCGCGCTAGTACTGGCACTGATAGTGCTCGCCGTATTCATGGTGCTGTGGGAGTGAAACAAGCAGATGAGGCTGGGATATACGCGTGTGAGTACACGTGGTCAGAATGCGCAGTCGCAGGTTGCGCGGCTGGAGGCTGCGGGGTGCGAACGTATTTTTGTGGACGAGGGCTACTCCAGTCGTCTAGCGTCTCGCCCGCAGTGGGATGAGTGCCGCAAGATTCAACGCGCTGGCGACGAGCTGGTGATTCCCTCAATGGATCGGGTCGCGGGCACGGACACGATAGCTATTAGCGTGATTAAGGATCATGCCGAGCGTGGGGTGAAGCTGCGTAGCCTGGACGAGCCGTGGATGGATGTTGATCCGTCCACGGCAATGGGAGAGGCGATGCTGAAGATCATGGCAACGCTGGCACACTTGCGCGTGGCTATGATCCGGGAGAACACCAGACGCGGCCTAGAGCACGCGCGTGCGCAAGGCCGTGTGGGTGGACGTCCGACCGTCATGACACCAGAGAGGGTGGATACGGCACGGAAAATGCGCGAAGAAGGGCATACCTATGCGCATATCGCGCGCGTGCTCGGGGTGGGAAGGTCCTCAGTCATGCGGGCGCTATCGCGGTAGCCTCAAAGGGAGGGTGCCGCGAGCTTTTTTGATCGGAAGGGGCGCACGCCGCGAAGAATGTAGATGCATTCATCGCCGGGCAGACGACCGATCTCATCTGGCGTGAGCAGTTCGCGGCCGAGTCTGCGGTCTGAGATGGAGTAGGACCCTTGCCGTCCCTTGGACTGGGAGGTGTCCGAGCCGACGATGGTCTGCTTACCGAGCAGCTTCGAGATGTACTCGGTGGTGGACTTCTCGGTGCCTCCCAGGAACAGCAGGGAATCGCAGTTACCGACAATCGTCTCCCAGTCGTCTTTGTAGCGGGCTTTGCCCTGAGAGAAGTTCTGGATGACGACGGAGACAGAAATGCCGCGCGAACGCATGACCGCAATCTTGCGTTCAAAGGACGGGATCAGGCCGATATTGGCGAACTCATCCATGAAGCACTGCACCTGGTGAGCCAGTCGGCCAGTTCCGCTGTGGTCCGCTAGGCGCAGGTTGGTTTCGAAAAGCTGTTCGTAGAAGATCGCGGCCAGGAAATTGAAGGCGGCGTGGGTGTCGGGCAGGATCAAGTACAGCGCAGTTTTTTCCTGGCCGATACGGTCAAGACCAATGCTGTCGGTAGCTAGCAGGCGGCGGATCTGCGCCATGTGCAGCGGCGCCATGCGTACACCGAGCGAGATGATGACGCTTTTCTTCGTCTCGCCAGCACCCTGGGTGTATGTCCGATACTGCGAGGCAGAAAAGCGCAGCATTCCCAGAGTCTGTAAGGCGTCCTCAGTGAAAGAGTCAGGGTCCTCACTGGAGGTCTCTGCGACGAGATCATCGACGGCTTCGTAGATCAGGTCGATCTCGCTGCGCTGGTTCTCGTCGGACTCACTGGCCTGCATTCGCGCGAGCATATCGACCACATCGACCATGCTGCCGTCCGGGCCTTTAGTGGCGTAAACATAAGAAATGAGCGCGTTCAGCAGAGCGCGCTCTGCCTTTTCCCAAAAGTCGCCACTGGCTGCGGGTTTTTTCCCGGTCGTATTCGCAACGAAGTTCTCGGTCAAAATCGTGCAGTCCACCTCGGCCTGTGCGGCATTGAAGTAGGTCAGCGGATTGAAAGTCTGCGAGGCCGCGAAGTCGATGAGGTTCAGCACGCGCACCTGGTAGCCCCGCTCAGTCAGGTAAGTGCTGGTCTCGCGGTATAGCTCGCCTTTGGGATCTGTGATCACGAACGAGGTGTTGGCCTGCGCGAGATTCGGCATCACGTAGTAGCGGGATTTACCCGAACCAGACGAGCCAATCACCAGCGCGTTCAAGTTCCGTTGCGTCTTGCGGGAGTCAAGCGCAAGCCGTTCGGAGCGGGTAAAAAGCAGGTTCTCGGTCTCGGCAGAGGCCGCGAAGCGGCGTATATCTCGGGAAGTGCCCCACGATGCCGAGCCGTGTTCCTCCCCGCGGCGTCGCTGCCGGTTGTTGAGCGTCTTCTGCACATACAACAGGCCACCAAAGCCAGCCGCGATAGCACCGCCAGCCAGGTCAGTGCCTGCAAGAGAGACATGGAGTGGCGCGTGGGTGAGGTCGTCGAGCACCTGGTCGATGATCGTGGTGGCAGGTAGACCCGCGTCGATGTCTGTGCGCACCTGGTAGGTGACCTTATCGCCCGCCCAGAACAAAGCCAGGAATAGCAGTGCGAGAAAAACCCGTTTCATCGATGAATCTCCTTAGATTCTTGAGCCAAACGGCGGGCCTGCGTGCGGATTTCAATCCGCCGGTTCAGGTCCTCGAGCACCTGGTCACGCGAATAGACCTCGCTAGAGGCGCCCTCAGGTGGAGACACGTCAAACTCTGGTGTTTTCGCCGGCGTCTCGCGTGGTGGTTCCGGCTCAGGTTCTACCGGGCGTTGTGGCGTGACCTCCGGCAGGCACAGCACCTTTTCTAGGACAGCCGGATCGGCGTCCTGCAGGGCGATATACACGCCGGGAGAACTGTATATGACCGTCTCGGTAGCCTGGAGGCCCAAGCGTCGGAGAAGGGGGTCAGCGTCATCGACGCTGGCGCACTCTACCGGCCCAAGACGCTGGAGGCTGGCCAGGTCAGAGTCATCTTTCAAGGTGCGGGAGAGCACCAGCAGCTGGCTAGTCATCAGCACTCCACGTAGGGAACTCATCGACGGCCACAAGGTCAGCTTTGACCATGTACGTGGACGTCGTTCCCTGCTGCGCTAGCTCCCCGTGGACAACCACGTGCGCGCCAGCATGCAGCTGCATGCTCATGATGTGGCGGGCACGCTCACCTATGACCTGGACGGGGACCTTAATCTCGTCTCCCTGCGGGCCGGTGACCACCACTCGCAGGACCACAGAGACTTCGCCGCTGGCGCGTCCTTGGCGCGGAGAAGCGGCAAGTGTTCCGTGCAAAGCGACAAGAGACTTCACAGCTTAGGTCCCTTCTTCAGCGTCTGGTCAGGCTTGGTAGGCACGGGGGCCGACTTCGCCGCAATCTTCTGGTGAAGACGGTTAATGATGTCGCGCGAACTCCGGCGTGAACGCACGGGTCGGCCTTTCGCGTCTCGCGTGACGCTCCCGCGTGAGACCTGGCCATCGGAGCCGAGAGTCTGCCCGTCACCAGCAAGACCGTCGCCGTCCATGCCGGCAGGCTGGATGTCTTCGAAGGCCAGTGCCTCACTGCTGTCGGTAGGGGAAGCAAAACCAAGTGATGCGTCAGATGGCGGGGTGAAAGTATCGTGCCCGACGGCAGGACGATCAGTGGCGTGCACGGGGTGGGACAACTCAAGTGGCACGCCGGGTTCTACCACCACCTCGGCATAGTCGTTCTCGTTGAACGGCAATGGCGGCGCATCTGGGGTGTCCTCAGCGCTAGGTGAGACCCACACGATGTCACTATCGGGTGGTGCAGACTCCGGGGTGATTGTCTTCTCGGGGGCAGGCTGCTCCTGGGGCACGCTCTGCTGTGCACGATCATCGACGCCGCCATCTGGCTGCTCCTGTGATTGGGCTAGAGAGTGCCGCGCAGCCACCTGGGTAAGCGCATGCGAGATGGTATCGACATCCGCGCCTTTGAAGTGGAGGTAGGTTTTACCGTCGGGGGCATGCTCTACAGCGAAGTCGACGCCGCGTGCCTTCAAATCCCGTTGGATTTGCTTCACGTATTCGGTCGCGACTTCCTGCTGGTGCAAGTCACCGCGAGAAAGACGCTGCAGGTGCTTGATCGGCATCTTCCCGCGGCGCTGCCCACCGGGTGTGCCCGGGAGTTTCGACAAACCGCGCCCGAGCGTCTTGATCGTTCCACGCAAGCCTTCTCGGCTAAGGTCTATCGCAGTGACCGTGACCTTCACGCCGATCTGCGCGCCTGCCTGGATCAGGGCTTGTACGAATGATTCACCGCCGATGGTCATGGGTCGGTTTCCTTTCAGGTGATTCAACAATGGTCTGAGCAGTGCGCGTCACGCGCAGTTCGTGAGTTCGCTCCGAGATCTCCGCGTTGATCGCTCGATCATCGCCACCAGCGTCTAAGACCTCTTGACGCCTAAGGATCAGCGCGTCTAGTTCAGCGCGTATAACATCCACGCGCTGCCGCAAGGAATCCAGCGCCTCATCGGGTGGACAGCCGGGGTATTCCTCACGCAAAAGCGTGTAAGCGTCGGCAGTGGCATGGAGCTTTTGCACCTTGTAATCCACACGACGATAGAAGCTCTCCTGGCGACGCGTCAGACCACGCCTAATCGGCTCGGACTGCACTGCAGTAGGTGACAGGTCGTAGGTCAGGTACTGCTCGCGTAGCTGACGTCCGCTCATCGTGCCGGCATAATTTCCGCGCTTGTCCGATAGTGCATACTGGTGATCGCCAAACAGGTAAAGCGCGGCTGCCCGGTCACTCATCGGCATGTACTCGTCTTCGCTACTGACCGTCACATACATGTCAGTGCCCGGCAGACGGAACCGCGCGTGTACGTCGTCGCATTCCACCTCGAGTGACTTCATCACAATCGCATGCGGACGATCCTCACGCCCCAACCGCTTCATCAGCGCGTCTCGAGTGTAGGCCGCCCCGATCGTGCCACCACGAACCGGGTACTTCGCGTTTTCGGGATCGACAAACTTAATATCACGCCCGCTGGTATCCACACTGACGCCCATCTCACGCAGACTGGTCAGCATCGACTGCCAGGTCGAACAGTCCTGCACAGCAATATCGATCTTGCGTGCAAGCAAGGCAGTCGTAGACATGCCTTTGATGCGCGCGTACAGACCACCAAGAGACAATGAGCGTTTCGCTGCGCGGCCCTTGCGCGTGGTCGAAAGACCCCGCGCAGCGCACAACTGATTCGAGATCTCCCGATACTCATCAGCCCGTCCGCGCGTCATCCGATACCGCTTCAGGGTGGACCGTGAAACGGGGTTAAACATGATGTGGTTGTGGATATGGTCGCGGTCCAGGTGCGTGGCAATCACATAGTCGTGATCATCTCCCACGATGGCCTGCAGGAACTGCAAGCCCACCTCGTGGGCCTCATTCGCGTCGATCTCTCCAGGGGCAAATGACTGGATAACGTGATGTGCCAATACCGGGTTGCGCGTGCCGCCACTGCGACGAGCGCGCTCTGCTACAGCTACGGTGCGAGCAAAAGCATCGGCAATGTCCTCCGGAAACTGCGGCATCGCACAGTTAGAGGAGACCATCACCCCGTCGTTCGTCTTGGCGGGATTGCAGATATAGCTGATCGCTGCTTTCAGCGTCTGCTTCACCTGCAGAACCTTGATGATCGCCATGCGCCTTGCTCGTGCTGTCATCCGCTACCAAGCGGCGAATTTCTCCCAGCAGATCAACAGCCTGCATGCACATCTCGAAGGTGGCAACATCATCAATATTCGCCTGTCGGGCTATCTGATTAATGTTGTTGCCCACCCGAGCCACCTGCGCTACCAGCGCATCGTTGGAAGGCTGAACCGAGTGGATTCTGATCTGCCCTGTTGCCAGCACCTGGCGGGCATACTCAGAGAAATTCGTGAAACCGTAGCTGCGCATCCGGCGCACCGTCCGCTCCCATTCCACAGCGGAAAAATAAAGGTTCTTCTGAACCTTCCGCTTCCGATTCGCAGACACGTGAGGTCTCCTCAACGGGGAAAGGATTGTTTCATCATTCTAGGGGTTTGGGAGCGCCCAAGTCTAGTGGTTTTGGCAAGATGGCCGCAGTTGTGTCTAGACAACTGCTAATCTTGCTCCCAAAATCACCTAGGACTTTAGTCCTAGACCGCATGGAAGTTCCCTGCCCCTAACTAGCGCTGTGTGAGCCTGGACGATAGACCCGTACTAATCCACATGGCATGTCGGCTTTTTCTTCACGTCGTGACCAGTTTTCTCGCACATCGTGGCCTCAAGAACGCTCTGAGGGGTCCCCGTTGTGATAGGAATGGAGCGGGAGACTCGTCGCATAGCGATGAGGAGAAAAGAACATGGCGCGGAGCAAGAAACGGCTCAACCACATTACCGACACGATGCTGCGTGATGAGATCACACAGCTAGAAGAAAAACGTGACCTGCTCGCTCAGCTTGTCGATCTGGTGGAACAACTCGAACCACTGCAATGGGAAGTGCTGCGCCTGCGTGACGCACTAGAAGACAAAGGCGTAACCAAGGCACGGCTCATTGAGACTCTGAAACCGGCAGCACCTGTCGAACGGTTGCTGCGGGCACGGGTACTCGCCCCGAGTGAAGACGACGTACCTCCTACGGATCACAGTGCGTCACAGCACTACGACGCGTAGCACACAACAAGGGCGGGGTACTGGCACTATGCCAGCACCCCGCCCCGTCGCAGCCTAGGACAAGCTCATACGCTCCTGGTGCGCGTCAATACCCGTCCTATCACGGGCGTTAAGCTCCCTGTTGATCTGCTTGAGTTCGTCCTTCGCCTCGGCGAGCTTGCGTTCATGAGGTGAAGACTTTTCCAGCTCCGCCTTCATCAACGTCAGCTCACCCTTCAGCTGCTCAATCTCTTCGTTAATCTTCCCTAACCGCTCCGGTAAACGTGCCACCAGATTCTCGCACTTCATGATCGTGTGGTGGGTGGGGGAGCGCAGCTCGTCAATCGGCACCCGCACATACGGCACGTCCCCAAACTCAGGTGGACGTATCGACACAGGAAGATGCTCAATCTTCACTCTCCGTGGCGTGATAATCGCGCACGCATCACGCCCTGGAGCCTGCGGAACATACGTAATCGCCAGAGACACGCCTCCGATCTGCAACCACGGGTCAGGCCCATAGAAACCCATACTGGACCTCCACGCCTCGATTGGAAGATGCTGCGCAGATATCCACTCTCCTAACGCCCGAGCTGCCTCAGCACGCTCCGTAAAGTAGCCACGCGGACCTTCTTCCATCCGACACGCAAACGACTCCATCGGCTTCATATCGTCCACAGCAAGCTGCAACGATTGGCTCACCATGACGAGGGACTGACCGCGACGCGCCATAACCTCAGCGCGCGACTTCAAGTAGCGCTGCTGCGACTCCCAGCCCGCCTGTGCCGCCGTCAGCTTCGAGACCTCGTTGCGTAACTCCACCGACCTCATCAACAGTGGGTCAGCCGTCGCGATAGCCTTCGACTCCGCATAATCCAATTGTTGCTCCGACACGTCCTCCACCTCACGACCCGTGAACCGGCCCGTCATCACCTGGCTAATAAACCGAGCCTTACGCTCTAGCGTCTGCCACCTCCACGCGTCCAAAGATTTGCGTGTGACATACCGGAAAATCTGCACCTCCGCGTTCTTATTTCCACGACGCACAATACGGCCATTGCGTTGCGTTAAGTCCGCTGGCCGCCACGGGGCATCCACATGATGCAAAGCGACCGCGCGGTCTTGCATATTCGCACCCGTCCCCATCTTCTCCGTCGATCCAATCAACACGCTGATAGCGCCAGTGCGAGCCTTTTGGAACATCATGGTCTTCTCAACCTTGTTCTTTGCGTCGTGAATAAACGCTATTTTCTCGGCAGGAACACCACCATCAATGAGCAGGTTACGTAGCTCCTCATACACCGAGAACTGGCTATTCTTCTTAGGCACACCACGGTCGCAAAAGACGATCTGCATCGCGCCGCGCGTGGCTTCTTCCTGCCCGTCCTCATCAAAATAGACGTTGTCCTTGGTCTCCTCATACACCTTCAATACCTGGCGGGCGACGACGTCGATCTTGCGTTCTTCAATCCATGACGTATCCAAATCTCCTAACGCCCGCTGAGCGCGCTCATCATTAAAGAGCCGGTCATCCAGCGCGAACGTCGTGCCATCATCTGCCAACACCAGCGGGTTATCTTCACGGGGACTCACCATCTTCTGGCGTATCGCAGCGTCACGGTGATCAAGCCGCTCCTGGAACTCCCTCATAATCGGTCCAAGCTCCACCTCGTGCGTGACAGCGCGCCGCTGACCATCCTCACGCTGCGCGATAAGAGGCACCGGCAGATCCAAATCCGCCGCGAGCTTCACATCCGCAAACGCGTGCCACAATCGCAGCAGCTCAGGCACATTCTGGAAGGTAGTGAACCGCTCCATGACCGTAGGCTTTCCCGTGGACTTAATCTCGACAGTCTGCTCCTTGCGGGCAAACTGTGCCACCCACGCCGGGAATGAATCCACCCCCGCGTCCGCCAGCACGCTCGGTCGCAGATACCGCATCATCACGAACATTTCAGCCATCGAATTCGCCACCGGCGTCGCCGTCGCCATCGTCACGCACCGCTCCGAGACATTCCGCCGTAACCAGTCGATCTTCATTGCCATATCTGTCGCCCGGTTCGACCCAGACGAGCCAAGGTCAGCCGTCCGACCACCGGCTGCCACGGCAAGATTCTTATACGCGTGAGCCTCATCCACCACCAGGTAATCAATCCCCAACTGCTCAAACGTCAACGCCGACGAATCTGACGAACGCTTGATTGCATTGAGCTTTTTCTCTACGTCCTGCTCTAGCTTGAGTTTCTTCTTTTCAATTTCTGCGACAGAAAGTTTGTCACCAGCCTCCCGGGCGTAAGCGAGGGCACCTTCGAATTTTTCGACCTCCTGCTGCATGAACTCCACCGCTGTCGCGTCCGAAACTGAGAGCTTGCCGAACGCAGACTCAGACACGATAATCGCATCCCACCGCGAGGCAGTGGCTTGCGCGAAGAACTCCGCACGCCTCGCCGGCGTATTCACGCGCGTAATATCAGCACTCAACAAGTTCGCTGCCGGATACGCCTGCAGCCACTCATTCTCGAACTGCCCAAGCAGATGGTTAGGCACCACAATCAGCGGTTTTTGAACCAGTCCTAGGCGCTGCTGCTCCATCACGCCAGCCACCATCGCGAACGTTTTCCCTGCCCCTACCTCGTGAAACAACCCGACCGTAGGCTCAGCAACCATCCGAGCGATCGCGGCCTTTTGATGATCGGCTAGCGTGATAGAAGCGGCAAACCCAGGCAGACGCAGGTGACTGCCCGCCGCGTCATAACTGCGCGGAACGTAGGCGTTAAAGCGCCGCTGATACTCAGCATGGAGTCGGTCCGCGCGCTGCGCGTCCGCCCAAATCCACCGTTTGAATTCCGCCTGCAACAGCTCGGCCTTCTCCCGAGCTGCCGCAGTCTCCTGCGGATTCACCTCCTTAGTGCCCTTGTCGTCAATAGTGTCTGTAACCTCAACTGGGCGGCCCTCCAGTAGCTTTTTCAGGATGGTCGAAGCCAGTATCCGTTTCGTACCGAACGCGACCGTTTGATTAAAAGAACCAGTGCTACCCCCGGACGTGACGGAATACTCGCTAGGCCCCTTTTGAAGGACCTTAACTTTCGAGCTAATCACATCGTGCGCAAACTGTTGATAATCAGACGCGGGAATCCATGCAGCCCCAATCTCAACGGCAATCTCGCTCATCTCAATATCAGGCGGAAGCGCCTGACGTAATGCTTGCGCATTACGTGCCAGATCCGGACGTACATCAAGTAACTCCTCAACCTCTTCCAGCTTGGCACGCACATTCCCCGACAAATACTCCTCGGCAATCACCAGGTCACCATGCACGTCTTGGAACACTCGCTCTGACGCCAACAGATCGGCAGTCACATCATCACTACGTCCCAGCAAGTAGGCGACATACTCGACGTCGATACCACCCTTTTGCTCCACACTCAACGCCAGCGCGTCCTCGATGGACTCAGCCCCCTTCACCTTGTAGGGAGCATAAATCTGCCGAGAGGACAGAATGTCGGCTGGTTTACCCACACCCGTGTCATCGTCGTACTTCTCCAAGCCAAACGCCACCGCAGACCGGGGATCAGAACGCAACGCGCGCGTGGCTGGTGGGTAGACCAGGCGCACTGATTCCTCCTCAACGACAGTGCCGTCCTCAAGTTTCGACTTCTTCATATACGGCTTCTTCGTATTGCGGTTAATCGGCCCATACCGCTGCGCATAATCCTCATACGCCTGCCGTGCTCGGTCCCTAAGCACCTCCAGCTCGGGAGAATTCGTGCGGTCAGTTGACTCCATTGCCACCAGCTCTTTAGCGGCCTGCAATACATCCAAAAGCTGATGAAACTCGGCCACATGAGTCTTCGCGAGCTTAATCGGCTCCCACTGGCCACTAGCGTCCAACCGCTCACCGCCAGTCTCGGTCTTGCGGATCGTCCCCACAGCATCGTCAAGCTCCACCACCGGGCCCTCAACCTCGACATCAATAGGGTCATAGCGCAGTGGCGTCTGCTCCAGCACATCAGACAATCGCTCACCCAGCTTCACCGCTAGCTCATCGCCCGCAGTACCCCGCACCGTAACCGTATTCTGGCCGAACGCTCCCGTGCCGGCCGACACCTCGCCTAACACATTGTCTGGATGCGCTGCCCAATAGTCATTGAGCGCGACATCGACCATCTCCCCGTTCCGGTCAGGAAGCTGCTGAGTAGACGACATCGTCCACGAATCATCGCCAGGTGTCTCACCGTCTGCCCGCTTACGGAAAACCAGCACATCGCTGACCACATCCGTGCCCGCCATCTGCCGATGCGCGCCACCAGGCAACCGGAACGCTCCAACCAAGTCCGCCCGCTCATACATATCGCGGCGTGCAGCAGGATTTTTGGCGTCCATTGTGAATGACGACGTGATCAGGGCAACATACCCGCCCGGCTTAACCAGATCCAGCGACTTAATAATGAAATGGTTATGCAGCGAATGATTGCCCTGATTGTGCGCACGGTCATGTAGCCGCACATCACTAAACGGTACATTGCCCACCGCCACGTCAAACATCGCTGGCAAGCGAGTCTTTTCAAAGCCTTCTGCCAACACCACATCATCAGGGTTCAACGCGGCCGCGACAGCGGCCGTCGATGGATCCAACTCCACCCCGGTCATACGCACACCCGCTGGGGCATGAGAGATGAATGTGCCGGCACCACAGCCAGGCTCTAACCCCTCACCACGGTCCACCCCGGCCTGCTCAAGCGCATCCCAAATAGCTGACACATAAGCGCCATGCGTGTAATGAGCGTTCAGCACCCCACGCCGCGCAGCCTTGTAGCCATCATCGCCCACCAGCTCACGCAACTGACTGCGCTCAGCAGAAAACTCTGCCACCGACTCGTCAAACAGACGAGACAAGCCTCCCCAACCAGACCAACCAGCGACCTCGCCGCCACCAGTCTCCAACGCCCGCAGTGCCGCCAGATTCGCCTCCACGCGAGCACGCTCACCCGAAGGGGAATCTGGCCGTACCCTCCTTAGCTGTCCCCGTGCATCTCCCAATCCTCCTGCTGCCGCAGCGCGTCTTCCTGAATGATCTCGAAGCACGGATCGTTCGGGTTCTTCTCCAGCCACTGCCATACCCACTTCGGTGTCGGCGTGGGAAGCGTCGAGTGGTACCCGTCTGGATAATCCAGCAGCAGGTGGTTCTCCAAGTACTCCATCTCTTTGTCGTTCATCCAGGTCCACGCGACTTTCTGCAACTCGTTCGCCTTCGGCCCCGGCCCCTGCATAATCCACTCCCACGTCACCGACGGGTCCATGTCCATCTTGTCCGGCACGGTCGTCTCCGACGGATTCAACACCCCTCCGATCCGTGCGTACAGCTGAGCCAATACCACCCGTTCCATCACGTCGCGCACCGCGCGCTCCAGCGCGTTCAGCTCCCACTGATCCAGCACCCCGGCTTCCGCTGGCAGGTGCTCCGGCCAATAGATCGGTAGCCTCTCCCAAATCGGCAGGTCCTCGTCGTACTCTTCGGCTGGGAACACTTTCTCCCAATTCACGAACAGCTCCGTCAACCGTGGGCACGCCTGCGGATACTCCCGCAGCAGGTGATTCCACGCCACCCACGCGCCTTCTGGAGCCTCGGCCTCCAGCATCTCGTTCAAGTCCGCCATCGCGAACTCCCGCGCCAGCGCTTGAGCGCGCTGCTGGTTTTGAATCGTCTCCAGATACGTCTCGCCCTGCTCGTAGTCCACCGGATACTGAACGCTCTGCCAAATCTCCTCGGCCAGCTCTTCCTGCTTTTCCGGCTCGACCTCTAGACGCTTCGCGAGATTCCTTGCTGCTTCCTCCACGACTCTTCCTCTCAATCGTGATCCCAAACAGCCCCTCAAAGTCGAATGCGGCCTGTCCAGAATCCTCAAAAACTAACCCATCACCCTCAGCATAATCCGCCCGTGGCGATATGTCCATATCTCCATCAGCTCTAGAGGGGGTTTCGTCATTATTTTTTAGCGAGGCTTGGTTTTGCCCGTAAAACTGGGTCAAAGCCCGCAGTCTATCCGGGCGGAACCCGCTAAAGCGGTCCTGATATTCCTCAAAAGCGACATCGACAACGGGCGCGGCAGCCATTCCCCACCCCTGCACAACCTCTAGCGAGGCCGGGTCGGCTAGGTCTCGTTCTTCGAATGGCACGCCGCGCTTGACCAGGACGCGTTTGGTGGCGTCACACTGCTGGCAATCGGCTTTGGTGTACAGGGTGATCATCGCTCTCCGATCTCGCCCCATATGACACGAGGCGGGTACCGTGCGGCACCCGCCTCGTGCTTCCGTATGCGCTTCGCATCTCAGCGCACGATAGAAGAAAGGGCCTAGCTAGGGATATGCGAGCTTAGATGAGGGGCCTTGTTCTCGAGATAGGCTTCCACAGCATCGATAATCAGCGCGGTTACAGTCGTGTCCTCTAAGGCGGCGTAAACACGCATCCGTTTGTTCAGCTCTGCTGGACAATTGAAGTGTACATCTTTCACGGTCTTCTCCATGCCCTCATCGTATCTCCATATGGAGGTGTGTCTAGATGTAAGCAGTGTCGGTGTTGTGCGGCGTTACACGGTGCGCGGCCAGGTGAAGCGCGCTAGGGACGTTCCATCCTCCTCTGTCATGAGGACCTCTCCCACGACCACTCGCACGGGTTTGCCCGATTTCTTGATGACTGGCACGGTCTGGCCTTCTGTGAGATTCGGGCCTTGAATGAGATAGCCGTCAGTGTAAGGATCGGAGCGGAACACAACGTGTTCGCGCGTAGGCCGATCGGCATACTCGAACCGGGCCGTTACGAGATTGTCCTCAGCGCCGACGATCTCGGTGATAACGACCATGACTTCATCGCCGTCTTTGGTTGTCACCGGGACTTCCTCACCTTCGACGAGGTCTAGTCCCCGCACGCCCCAGCTATCGTCGTCGAGCCGGGTGAACAAGATCAGGCCATCTTCATAGACTGCGGGATCGACACCACCTGTATGGCGGAAGCGTGCGGTCGTGACGCCATAGGCAGTCTCGAGAATCTCGGTAATAATGACGTCACGCGGTTCTCCACTCTTGGTGTGGACGGTGACCTCTTGACCTTCGGTCAGGTCACAGCCTTCTACTACCCACGTATCATCTGGCAGTTTCCGGAAGACCACTGCGCCTTCTTCAAATGAGCCGGGTACTGGTTCCATTGGTATCTCCTTATCGGGTGTGGGATACAGGTCCTGCAGGCAAGATGCCGGCATCCACGGGTGAATAGGTGTGCCCACCATTGAAGGCGGCTTCATCGGCCAACACTGCAGCTTCCAGCTGCGCGGCTGTCCATGCGGATAGTGAGCGGTGCTCACCACCTGCGGCCAATTGCCGCAGGTACGCGGCTCGGATTCGGCCAAGCAGCTCATCATCTAGCCGAATCGTGAGCTTGCGAACCGAGTTGCTGGCATTGCCAGCATTGCCAGCGGCGGCAGCGCGGCTGGCACTGCCAGCGACTATCGGGTCACTGACCGTGGCTTTTTCTAGGGCTGCGAGAGCGGCAGGATCGGGGCGTTTCATGATGCTCGCCCCTCGATCTTGTGCGCAATAGCGGCCAAGGCATGATCTAAGGCCGGTTCGGCATCCACGGGCACAGGCTGGTGCTGGGAACTGGATTGCGGAATTAGTTCCCGCTCAGGCACGCAGGTATCGAAAATATAGTTGGCGTAATACTCCCGTAGCTTTGCTAGCCGTTCACGCCGATCCACCCGGTCTGAGCGGTACGCGTTCACGAGCACGCCGCAAAGCGACAGCTTGGAGTTGTAGTAGTTGCGGACAGTCGCTACAGTCGTGATCATTTCAGCAACCCCGTCGATGGCTGTTTCACGCGGCGTAGTCACAACGAGTGCTTGGTCGGCAGCGACTAACGCATTCGTTGTGAGCATTCCCAGTCCTGGCGGGCAGTCAATCACAACATGGGTGTAATCGTCCCCCAGGCAGGTCAGTGCGGTCCGGAGGCGAGATTCACGCCCTAGGGAGTTATCCTCTGCCCTGCTGGCGAGCAGCCGGTCAGCAGGAACCACGTCCACGTCACCCCACGGCGTGCTGGCCGCGACAATAGCTTCATAGATGACGTAGGGGGACTGCCCGGCAGCAACGGCTGCCAGCACATCGTTCAAAGTGCGTGAATCCTCGTCCAGCGTCACCCCCAGTGTTGTAGTGGCATTGCCCTGCGGATCGGTATCGACCAGCAGAACAGTTCCGCGCCGTGCTAAGCGGTGCGCGAGATGGGTGGCAATAGTCGTTTTCCCCACCCCGCCTTTCTGGTTGCAAACAGCGATAATCATCGGGGTTATCCTTCCTTGCCAGCAGGGCTGGCAGTAGCGGCATTGCTGGCATTGCCAACAACACGGGGGTTGCCGGAGTTGCTGGCATCAAAGTGGAGACGATTAGCGAACTCGGCTGCCTCTCGCATGGCTTGGCGAGGACGTTCCACGTAGCGTTGCGTAGTCGAGACAGACGAATGTCCCAAAAGATTCTGGACGGCAATGAGATCACGCCCAGCCGCATAAGCCGTCGTGCCGTAACGATGCCGCAGCTTATGCATTGTCCAAGGGGAGGGGAGAAGGCGCCCGCCCAAGCGTGATACCCAGCGCGCCGACAAGTGCCCATCGACGGCACCTGGGAACAGGTAGCCCGTGGGACTGTCAGTAGCAAGCGTGCGTATGTCGCGGGCTAAGTCCTCTGATATGGGCACCAGCCGGTCCACGCCGCCCTTGCCATGTACTAAGAGGGAGGCGCCGAGCAGATCGTGCGTCAGGTCTTGGATGTGTACCCGTGCAATCTCTCCACAACGTAGTCCAGCGAAAGCTGCCAGGCGCAGCATGAGCGATTCCCGCAGGGGAGCACCCTCTAACGCTGTTCGCAGCTCGGTATCGGGAATCGGTGTGGCAGGGGGAATAACTCGCCGGATACTGGGTAACCTGCTGGCCGGATCTGGAATGGTGTGGCGGTGCGCGTGAAACGCGAAGAACGCGCGGATTGAGCAGTAGTACGAGTGGCGCGTTTCTGCCTGCCAGCGCTGTTTGCCAGCCCATTCAAGGATGGTGTCCTCGGTGACGCTGTCAGGATCGACCTGCAAACCACGAGCGACAGTCCGCATATGGTTCACCCTGGTACGGATAGTCTCGGCAGACATACCAGCAGCAATCAAACGCGCAGACCATGATTCAAGAGCGGCCTCCCAAGCTGAGGGGACGGCCATTTTCTGCAATGGAGCCATAGCGGCATAGTGCCGGAGCAGCCGACCAAGGGACCTGAACACGGTTTACGCGCTCAACTGCCAGGCACGTGCGCAGCACCGGCCCACGCAGAGCACATATACCCGAGCTAGGAAAAGGCGAAAAACTCGTAACCCGGAGGTCGCAGGTTCAAATCCTGTCCCCGCTACTATCCCGGCTGAGGCCTCACGATCACGTGATCGTGAGGCCTTCGTCATTTCTACGGCGTCGTTCGGCAAGAGCGCATTTAACGGAAGATCGAGCACCTGCGCTGCGGCAAGCAGGTCTTTGACAGTCCAAGCGGTACTCCCCGTCATCCGGCGTGACAATGATGCTGTCGTGACACCTAATGCATCTGCTAGCACGGTGCGCGTTACTCTCCGGCGATGCATCCAGATAAGTATGCGTTCCGGAATAAGCTCGTCAATGCTGAGAAAATCTTGTGTTATTGCAGCTGTCATGTCGCATGAGTAGCAGGAGATGCGTGACGTCGAACGTTATGGCGTCATCGCCGAGCAGCTAGCAGCGGTGCAAGAACGCTGTATTCAGTGGGGAACCAACCTGCTCCGCGAAGTAGATGGAGATTCTGAATTCACTGAAGACTAACTAGGTTG
This sequence comes from Actinomycetes bacterium, assembly GCA_023387755.1. Classification (GTDB taxonomy): domain Bacteria; phylum Actinomycetota; class Actinomycetes; order Actinomycetales; family Actinomycetaceae; genus Bowdeniella. The sequence continues at coordinate 16,243 of JAEWHO010000092.1, forward strand.
AGTTGTTGAACGCAATTGGCGCAATCACCCGGCCCAACACCTTGGGGAACTAGCCAGTTGGAGGCGCTGGTGGGCGCTTGGGGCAGGGAGATCATTCACGAGCGAATACCGCCCGCGTGATTTTCCCGTACATGGCGTTATCAATTCGGTAGTCCAGTTCCGCCACCTCCAAACGCTGCCGCCGCCGACCCGAGCCTCGAGTTGTCCATGCACCACTAATTTCATGCGGCCGAGCACCTGGCTCTCCAGGGGGTTCAGCTCCCACTCATCCAGGATGCCTGGTTCGGCGGGCAGGTGCTCCGGCCAATAGAGGCTAAGCCGCTCCCAGATGGGCAGATCCATAGGATAAAACGCCTCCGCCCGATTCCGGTTTTGGCAGGTCCCCTCCTCCGTCTCTCCTTCCTCATAGGGAAAGTGATAGCGGGTGGCGTCCCGTAATTCTTTGGCCAGCCCTTTAAGGGGGGGCGCCACCTAGCCGGTAGGCGGCGGTTGCGAATGGATCCGTCGTGATTACTTCCTTCCTTGGTGGGGCGGCAGGCGCTGTGGATCGACGCTGCTGCAAGGGCGTAACCACAGTGGAAATGTATCTATGGAGATATGTCTATATGGTGGTTGGTGCCCTGATGGCGTAGACAGAAGATGAAAAAACGGGCGGCCCTTGGGCCGCCCGCGTCGTCGTGAACTACTTACGCGCCAGTGGGTTTATCGTGCTTGGCCAGATACTCCTGAACCGCAGTAATGATGATGTTGGTGACCGTTGTATCGTTCACCGCGGCATAGATACGCATGCGTTTGCTCAGGTCGGCAGGGCAGTTAAAGTGGACGTCTTTGAAAGCCTTCTCCATACTCCCAGTCTATGCGCCCATGGCGCTATCTCCATCCCCTGCCCGCGAACTACCGCCTCCGGCAGCACACAGTCCATCCGGGTGAAGATCATCGCGTCTGGTTTGCGCTGCTGCGCCGCGCCTTCAAAATACTTCCCGCGCTGCTCAGTCGCCCATTCGCAAAGCAGAGGGCAGCAACTCTAGGCGGTTGTGGGTAGGGTCGGTGCCACCCGTAGTCCATATGGCGAGCGGCGATAGGTGCATTGTCACAGTTCTGCGCTGTCATGCTATTACATTGCAACCCCAAGCATAAAACCCTGTATAGCGATAAATACGTGTTTATTCTGATAGAAGGATGATGGACCATACCGGCAGGGAATAGGCTTTAATTCGTTATATATATTGGTGTTATCCTGTAATCAACGTTTGCGAAAGGCTGATTATTCTGCACAAAAGTCGAATTCCGTTGAACTCGTGCACGCGTAGGGGTGTAAACGTCTATTGGAGAGGGGGGGAACAGTCTAGCGGCAATTATTTTTGTAATCCCTTGACAAGTTTCTGCGTCCGCAGTTAACGTCATGATTGTTCCAACCAGGCGAATTCAGCTACCGCCATTTAGGTCGCTGAATGACCATGTGAGATCGAATCCAGGACGGAAAATATGACGACTAATGTTTCGCGCCGTACCGTGGCCAAAGGTGCGGTTTGGGCGGTGCCCGCAGTTGTAACCGCCTCCGCAGTCCCCGCGTTCGCTGCTTCTCCTGAAGCGTGCGATACCTTCAAGATGAACTGGTCCGAGGGGATTGGCGCATTCGTCGGATTCCCGTTCCGTGCGGTTCCCGTCGGCTCGGAGAGTAATGATCCCACGCTCAATGTTCCGCTTGCTGTCGAAACGGCCGACGGGCAAAATCCGGTTCAGGGATGGGTGTACAAGGGCGGATTGCCGGAGTCGCTGACGTTCGACTCCTCCAAGAACCTCATCGTTGGCACTCCCTTGCTCAAGGATGCTGGTGTTCATAACGTAGTCTTCGAAGTTAGGCTCAAGAATGGTCAAACCTGCAACCACATCGTGCCGGTGACGATCAAGGAGTTCGCGGCAGAAGGGCGTTGGACCTGCAACTGGGGCGGGGGCAAACAAACGGCTAACGTTATCGGTGTGCACTGGCGCAACAGCACTGACACGCCTATTTGTGGCTCTGACTTCAAGATGCGCCTGTGGATGCATGCGGTTAACGCTGACCTAAGCCCGAAGACTAGCGGCGTGAGCATGATGGCTGCTCCGCTGTCCTCCATCAATATCTCTAACTACTCCACGACGTCGGGGAAGTGGTCTGTCGGGTCCCCGGCAAACCAGAACCTCCTCGTTCAGGACTGGGACGGCCGTGGACTCTTCTGTGAGCCGAACAAGTTGGGTCTGGACGGGCACGTGCCCATCGACAGTTGGACCGACATTAATACTGTCCGCTACCTGACCGCTTGGGCGGGTGGGAAGTGTACTTTTGACCTGCTTAAGAAGCATGGCGTTACCCGCATCGGTGAAGGCTACTGGGACCTTAAACTTGAGGAAGGCGCATGTATCCTTCCAGGCGAGGCCATTCATATTCAGATCGGCCAGGTTGGCCCCAACACAGTGCCGTGGATTGGCACCATGGACGTCACCACCCCGGTTGTCAACACAACCCTCAGCTCAGTGGGTAACACCTATTACCACTCCGGTTGGGATCAGCCACTAGCACGGCTCAACACCCCCGGTGTCAACGGCGGCATTAACGGCCTCTTCTAAACCCGTTATCTGCTGCACCTAGCATGCACATGTGGAGGGGCGCTCGGTATCGAGCGCCCCTCCAGTGCGTCTATTGGGCCACACTTGTTTGAGCTTGGCCGCCGTATTGTCTAGGCGCGATACGGTGGAAGCAGCACTCATAACGAACGGAAACACCATGGCCCACCCCCACGGCCCCGCCGGCCACCCGGTAGTTCGACGAATCCGGCATAACCTGGATGAGAAACCTTTCATGGTCATCTGGGAGGTGACGCGCGCCTGCCAGCTGGTGTGCAAACATTGCCGGGCTGAAGCGCAGAAAACGGCCGCGCCGGGCCAGCTCACCACCGCTGAAGGTAAAGCCCTCCTGGATGCCTTAGCGTCCTACGAGCACCCCCGGCCGATGATCGTCTTTACCGGGGGTGACTGTTTTGAGCGGGAGGACCTGGTCGAACTGGTCCGTTATGGCACCGATGCTGGCCTCCATATCTCCATCTCCCCGTCCGTGACGCCGCTGTTCACACGGGAGCGAGTGGCTGCATTGAAAGCCGCCGGCGGTCATGCCATGAGCGTCTCCCTCGATGGAGCTACCGCCGCCACCCACGATGCCTTCCGAGGGTTTGAGGGGACCTTCGAGCGCACCTTAGAGGCCGCCCAGATCATCCAAGAAGAAGGGTTCCGGCTGCAAATCAACACCACCCTCACCCGCTCCAATATTCACGAAGCCCCCCAGATGCTGGCGAACGCCATCGAAGCGAAAGCCTTCATGTGGTACATCTTCTTACTCGTGCCCACCGGGCGCGGGGCAGACCTTGACGCCCTCGACCCGCGCGAACGCGAAGACGTGCTCAACTGGCTCCATGACGTCTCGGACCGGATCGCGATTAAAACCACCGAGGCCCCCCAGTATCGGCGCATCGCCCTACAGCGCGAGACCTTCCGAGAGACCGGTGAGCTGCCTGCCGGCGTCGCCCACCCTGACGAACGCGGAGCCCTGTACCGCGAACTCACCGAAAAAACCATCGCCCTACTCGGGGAGCATCCCCCCAAGGCTCGGGTGCCGCGCCCGCCGCTGGCGATTAACTCCGGATCCGGTTTCGCGTTCGTCTCCCACCTCGGGGACGTCTACCCGTCCGGGTTCCTACCCATCCCGGTCGGCAATGTGCGTGAGCGCCCGTTCGCCGAGCTGTACCGCGACACTGAGGTGATGCAGAATCTGCGGCGGCCGAATCTCTTCGGTGGCCACTGCGGGGTATGCGAGTTCAACGCCCTGTGCGGCGGTTCGCGCTCCACCGCTTATGCCCTCACCGGGGACTATCTAGCCGCCGACCCGACCTGCGCCTATATCCCGCAAGCCGCCCGCTAACTGGCTCCCGCTAATTGGTGATCTGCCAACTGGTTGACCTTTTAACTGGCCCGCTCCCTAATCCTTAACGGCGCGACTCGGCTTCCACAACACCAGAACGACGGCGATTATCGCTACCGCCCCAACGGCGGCAAAACGCAGCGCGGTGTACTGCATGAGTCCACTCGCAGCCAGAAGGAAGGGCGCTGCCAAAAGGATCTGCGCGATCAGCTGAATCGCTATTCCATGGCGGAGCTGTTGGCCCAGTACTGCCAACTCGACTCGCCAGTTAAGTTGGGTGCGTTCGCTAACCCAGGCGGAGATGAGGATCAGGTGGGTTAGGAATATGATCGCAGCGGCATTGAGCCACCACTGCCAGCTGAGGGAGGCAGAGCCGTCAGCAACGCGGTCCGGTAGCCAACCGACGATGGCCGCAAATGCGATCGCCCATAACGGGGCCCAGGCGCCGGTGGAGGTCGCAGCGAGCAGCGCCGTCACCACTATCATCCACCAGGGGGCGTGCCACAAGAGCCCCACCGTAACTGCCGCTATTACCCGCAAGGCCACGAGCGCCCATACGGGAATAGTCGGGCCGGTTTGGAACTTTAGGCCGCTCATTTCTGCCTTCCTCCTGCTGTGCAGAGGGTTATCCAGTCAGTCAGGTCCGGCCCGGACATCTCCCTCCAGGATACCGGGGTGATCCCCGCTTCCCGTAGCCGCGCCAGCCGATTCAGCCGTTCCGCAAACTCCACGCGCAGGGCCGCGGCTAGGGCAGCGTCTTTCGTGTTGATCCCCGGGGGAAGAACGTCAATAACGTATACCTGATGGCCATTGTGCGCCCAGTGGAGGGCGAGCTCGGCGGCGGCGTCATCAAGCAGCGTTGAGATCAGCCAGATAGCGGCCGATGAAGTGATCCGCGGAGCGCGCACCTGCCCAAAGGCGCGACGCGGCGGCCGCGCGATAGTGAGCCGACGGGTGATACGCTCCTCAGCCCGCTTCCCGGCTGCTGGGCGGGCAATATGTTCCGGATCGGCCAGATCAATCAGCCCCACCCGATCCCCAGCCTGCAGGTGCGCGTGCGCAACAGCCAACGCCGCCGTGCGGGCTCGATCCAGGCTGGTAGCCTCGGTGGGATGGATAGAGCCAGCCCCGGCCCACGTATCCGCATCCGGGCCAATATCGTCACGCGAATCCACAACTACCATCACCACAGCTTCGGCTCCGGCATGAGCACGCACCGCATAGAGCTGCTCCACATCTTCGCCGACGGCGTGGCGCGCGGTGGCGCGCCAGGAGATCCGGGACAGGCGCGCGCCGGCCATATAGGGAGCAACATCAAAGAACCGGGTACCGTGGCCGGCGCGGCGCGCTTCGCGCGGCCCCCACGCACCAACCAGGCGCTGCAACTGCGGGAGCTGAGGTAGCGGCACGAGGCGAGGCGCTGAGTACAGCCGCAATGGTGCCATGTGCATGAGCGCACTGGCGCGGCCGGCACCCTGGGAGCGGACCTCTAAGCACAGAGCCTCTAACGGGCCGGTGCGCACACACTCCTGTTCCACCGGCAGGTGCCTAAACCAGGCTCCACCTGCGGCGCGTATGGAGCGCTTGGCAGTGCTGTCCCGGGCAGGACGTTCGGCGGCCACTACAACGCCAGCGGGGATACCGTCGACCCCTGCGCAGCGCACCTGCAGCGCAGATGGGAGCGCCCCGGTCCCAGCGATCTCTATAACCCCGGTGAGCTTGCCATCAGCAATCTCAGCTTGCGCCCGGTTCACCACCACCTGCGCGGGGGAGGGGCACATAACAATCAGCAGGCACAGCACCGCCAGGGCGCCGAGCTCTGGATGCGCCGTCAAGACGGCGATGGCAGCGAGTAAAACCCCGGTGAAGGTCACTCCCGCGTGGAGCAGGGAGACGTATTCACTGCGGCTCGAGACCTCTCCGGCGGGCAGATGTGAGTTCGTCACGAGACTGCAGGAACCGGAACTGAGCCGAGCACGCTATCAATCACTTGCGCGCCGGTCACGCCACTAGCCCAGGCCCGCGCCGTCAAGCTGAGTCGGTGAGCGAGCGCTGCCGGAGCTGCCTCGTGGACGTCGTCGGGAATAATGTAATCCCGCCCCGCAATGGCTGCGCGGGCGCGGCACAGCAGCAGCAGAGCCTGGGTGCCGCGCGGAGAGACGCCAACTTCCACGTCCTCGTGGTGGCGGGTGGCGCTGGCGATGCGCACACAGTAGGTGACGATATCGGGGCTGACGTCAATCTGTTCCACGCCGGCTTGCATGGCTTGCACCGTGGCGGCGTCAACGATCTGGTCCACACTGGTGGCCTCCTGGCGGCGGGCTACGCGGTTGAGCAGGATCTGGGTCTCTGCCTCCACCGGTAGGTATCCCACCGATAGGCGCACCATGAATCGGTCAAGCTGCGCTTCGGGCAGCGGGAAGGTGCCCTCCAACTCCACCGGGTTCGAGGTGGCGATGACATGGAAGGGGCGGGGCAGCGCATAGGTAGTTCCCTCCACGGACACCTGCCCTTCAGCCATGGCTTCCAGCAGCGCGGACTGGGTGCGCGGGGAAGTACGGTTGATTTCGTCAGCCAGCAGCAGGCCAGTAAAGACGGGGCCGCGGCGGAAGGAGAATTCGCGGGTGGAGGGGTCCCACACATAGGAGCCGGTCACGTCGGCAGGCAGCAGGTCGGGCGTGCACTGCAGACGTGTGAACTCCAGCCCGAGAGCGGCCGCCAGGGAGCGAGCCGCCACCGTTTTGCCGAGCCCGGGTAGGTCCTCAAAGAGCACGTGCCCGCCCGCCAAGACCGCCGATAACGCGATCGTGAGCGGTTGTTCCATCCCGACGACGACGCGCTGCACGGCCGCTAAAACGTCCTGACTGATCCGGCTGATGTCCTGCACGCTGGCGGGTGTGACGGTCTGGTTCATCTATTGTCCCCTTCGTGGGTAATAACGGTTATATAGCTATCGGCAAGGCCCGGTGTGAGGGGCTTGTGGCCGTGCAGGATCGCGCTGAGGTCCGAACCAAAGAGTTGCTCCGCTTCGGCGTCACTGAGGTGATGGTGGTGCCGGTATTCTTCTATCGCCGCGATAATGCGGGCACGGGCCTGTCCAGTGATCTCACGGTCCCGAAAGGCACCGGCCAGGGTGGCGGTACCGGGGTGGAGGCCAACGGCAGAGGGGCGCGTGAAGTCACTGGGGCGTTCCGTATCGATATAGCGGAAATGTTCACCGGCAACCACAAGTGCTGCTGCTGCCGATCCCAGTGCACAGGCCAGCGGTAGACCGGCGTGAATACCGAGGAGAATAGCGGTGGTGGCAAGGCCTATCAGGATTGCCGCCGCGATAGTCTTAACGTTCATAGGCGCAGCCCCATTTCGATATCGTCCAGGGCCTGACGAGCGGCAGCGACCTCATTTTCGGCACTGACTGCACCGGGCCGGAAACGGGCCCGGTAGTACAGATTCACCAGGGTGGAAACGTCTGCGGGGGTGGCCCCGGCCTGCACCAGTTGCGCCTGCCCCCACTGGGCGGGGGTAACCGTCTCTGGCCGTTGGCCGAGCCGCTTCTCACAGGCCTGTTCGAGTGATACCCAGGCCGCCACAATCCGATCCGAGGGTTCGCGGGCCGGCTCTGCTAGCAGCTGGCGAGCCTTAACGACGTCCTCAATCCCCAGCGCCACCGGCGCACTAATGAACGTGTCAAGTAGTTCGCCCTCGTAGGCTTCGGCTCGATCTGGTAGGAGCTTCAGCAACCGCAGTACCACAAAGACGACGGCAGCGATCACCACGGCAACCAGTACAAAAAGGACTGCCATACTCACGATTTGCAACAGTAGTGACGGGTCCTGCTGCGGTGGGAAGATTACGTCCTGCTCGGCCACATTATTGGAGACAATGACATTATTAGTCTCGGGCAGGGACGGCTGCGGGGTAGGGGCGAGCAGGTGGGTTCGCTGCGGAAGCGTCGCTAGGGTTAGTAAAACTCCGGCTACCACCACCAATAATGGCAGGAGTCGTTCCAGCGAGGTACCGCGCCCGGCTGCGGTCCTCCGCCTCATCGCTTACCCTCCGGCGACCACGTGCAATAGCGGTAACGGAGCCCGTTTTTAGAGGTCTGCCAGGGCTCATAGGTGAGCGTCCCTTCGGGCAGTGCGGGCGCAAAGGTGTCCCCGCGGACCTCCAGATCGATTTCCGTGACGACGGCGCGGCTCAGCCACGGCAGGGCGGCCTGGTAGATCTGGCCGCCGCCGATCACCCACAGGTCCTCGTGGTGCCAGCGCGGATCAGCCAGAAATGCGTCCACATCCGTAACGCCCTCAGCCCCAGGAAAGGTGGATGCGGAGCGGCTGGCCACCCAGTTAGTGCGCCCCGGCAGGGGCCGGAAGCGTTCGGGAAGAGAATCCCAGGTACGCCGCCCCATCAGGACGTGCGCGCCCATCGTCGTCGCTCGAAAATGTGCGAGATCTTCGGGTAGATCCCACGCCATCGTGCCATCGGCCCCAATTACCGGCGGGGTGTGCTCGGGGTGTTCGGCGGGTGGAAGCTGCCCCGCCTGGGCCCAAATTGCCCCAATCATAAGACCCCCTGAAGGTTCGTCAGCACGCTCTACACCGAGATAGGTGCGGTGATCGTTGGATGGTGCTGGTAATTATCCACCTGCACATCGGCAAAATCGTAATCGAAGAGGCTGGGGGCTTGGCGCAGATTGAGGGTCGGCATATCGTAGGGCTCCCGCGAAAGCTGCTCGCGGACCTGGTCGAGATGGTTGAGATAGATATGGCAGTCGCCGCCGGTCCAGATGAAATCGCCCACGTCTAAGTCCACCTGCTGAGCCACCATATGGGTGAGCAGGGAATAGGAAGCCAGGTTGAACGGCACCCCGAGGAAGAGGTCAGCACTGCGTTGGTAGAGCTGGCAGGAGAGTTTGCCGTCGGCCACGTAGAACTGGAAGAAGGCGTGGCAAGGCATGAGTGCCATTTTGTCGAGCTCGCCCACATTCCAGGCCGAGACGATAATGCGGCGGGATTCGGGGGTGGTGCGCAGCTGTTCGAGTACTTGACTGAGCTGGTCGATGTGACGGCCATCAGCGGTGGGCCAGCTGCGCCACTGCACTCCGTAGACCGGGCCGAGTTCGCCGTCGTCGTCAGCCCACTCGTTCCAGATACGGATCCCGTGCTCCTGCAGCCAGCGAACATTCGAATCACCGCGCAAAAACCACAGTAATTCCCCGACCACCGACTTCATATGGACCCGCTTGGTGGTCACCAGGGGGAACCCGTCCGCTAGGTGATAGCGCAGCTGGTGGCCAAAAATGCTGAGTGTCCCGGTGCCGGTGCGGTCGGGCCGCTCACTGCCCTGCTCCAGCACCAGCCGCAGCAAATCCTCGTAACCTGTGTGTGCCGTCACACCGGCTATGCTACCTTACTGGTCGGTGGGAAGCGCTTTACGCCCCAAAGACTTACGCCGGCAGCTGACCTACGCGTGAGGATCCGTCGGCGTCAATCGTGTCAGTAGCAGCCCACGACGACGGCGCCGGCCCGAAGGCGGCGCGGATCGCGTCCAGGGCGGTATTCGCCATTGCTTTACCTGCCGTCCAGCCAACGGCTGCTCCGATGCCAAAGGGAGCAAGTCGCCCGACCATCGTCAGCCCACCCCGGGTGGCGGCCGTCTTGGCAGCCCGCTTACGCAGGGTCGCATTCACACTTTTAACCGTCGAAGCGGGCAGATTGGTGAGGGCCTGGCGAGCCCAGTGTACGGTCGAAAGCCCCAGGGAGGTCTGTACCGTATTTGCGCCTTCCTCACCGAGGATTGCGGTCAGCAGCAGCGTGCGCCGCTGTTCCTTATTCTCCAGCGGGATTCCGTATACCTCTGCCACCGCCATCACGTGATAGGCGATAGAGGCTAGGAAGGTTCCCATCTGGGCGGCAGTCAGTCCCAGCGCTACAGCGGTTCCGACGGTGGGGACGGCTGCGGCCGCACCAACGCCCGCGCCAGAGAATTTGGAGCGGAACAGGAAGTCGGATTCGAGCATCTTCACCAGTTGCTCCGGGCTCGCTTTGGGGTGGCGGGCCCGTAGTTTCGCCACGCGGGCCCGCGCGCGATTACTGGGAATGTTGACGGCTTTATCCAGGAGCGAATCCAGGACGGTTGCAGACAGGTTCGTGGCCATGGGATTCTCTCACTTTCGCTCTACGGCTGATCGGGCTGGGCATCTCCGATAGTGATGGAGATTGCCGGCTTTCTTTCCAGTGTGCGGCTGACCGTACAAGCTCGCTCGATGGCAGCCGTGACTCGGGAGGTGGTTTTGGCCACGTCTGCCTCAGATAGACCCGAGAAATCCGCGTTACATACTGCTTTTAGGGCGGTGTAGAGGTCTTCGCGTGCAGCGAAATCAGCGCTCGCCTCCCACCTGCATTCGTAATCCTCGCCCAGGGCATGGGCCAGGCGGGCGTCAGCGCTCATCGCGGCACAGCCGGCTAGGGCTAATTGCAGTAACTGGCCGGGGGAAATACAGTCTGCTTCCTGAGCCGGACCCACCTTTAGCGTCACGCCGCTGGGAGTGCGAGCGGTAAAAACTCGGGTCCCGATACGTTCCAACGACAACTGTGGCGATTCGGTGTTATTCATGGCTCCATCGTGGCACGCGAGAGGCCCTGGCGCTTGGTAGATTAGGAGGTAGGAAAAGCCCGCCTCGAGGCTGCCGTCAATGACGATCAAGGAGCATTGCCAACTATGAGCCACGCACCGTCCGAAATCCTCGCCTTAGTCGACGACGCCGTCGATCTAGCTCACCGCTGGATTGAGGAAACTGAAGCCGGTCAAACTCCTGAGGAACGCGCCACTACCGGGCAACTGGCTGCCCTCGTAGCAGACCCCGCCGGGCTCGACTTAGCGATGCGATTCGTCGACCGCGTGGCCCGCCCCGAGGATTCGGGTGTTGCTGCCAAGGAGCTTTCCCGCCTGACCACCGGTGATGCCGCCAGCTTCCTTGGCGTCGTCGACCGTAGCTTGCTCACTCTGGGTGCCAAGGCCGCGCGGCTGGCCCCGGGAATCGTGGTGCCGCTCGCGCGTAAGCGCCTACGCCAGATTGTTGGCCACCTCGTCGTCGACGCCCGTGACCCGCAGCTGGCCCAGCACCTAGAGCGCTCCCGTAACGACGGCTTCCGCCTCAATATCAACCTGCTCGGGGAGGCCGTGCTGGGGGAGAAAGAAGCCGCCTCCCGGATGCAGCGCACCATTGACCTGATTAATCGCGACGACGTCGACTACGTCTCGATTAAGGTTTCCTCACTCGTCTCGCAGATCTCTACCTGGGATACCGAAGGGACGACGCAGCGGGTACTTGAACGTCTCCGCCCGCTCTACCGTGCGGCCGTCTCCACCACTCCGCACACCTTCGTGAACCTGGATATGGAGGAATACCGGGATCTGGACCTCACCATCGAGATCTTCACCCGCATCCTGCAAGAAGAAGAGTTCCACGATCTGGAAGCCGGGATCGTGCTGCAGGCATACCTGCCGGATTCGCACGCGGCCCTGGAACGTCTAATCGACTTTGCTCATAAGCGCCATCAGGCCGGCCACGCACCCATCAAGGTTCGCATCGTTAAGGGCGCGAACCTGTCCATGGAACGGGTGGAAGCCGAGATTCACGGGTGGGCCCAAGCCCCCTACGCCACCAAGGACGAGGTCGACGCCAACTACCTGCGTCTGATGGAACTGATCTTGCGGCCTGAAAACCTCGGCTCGATCCGCGTTGGCATCGCCTCCCACAACCTCTACACCGTGGCACTGGCGCACCTGTTGGCCGATAAACGCGGTGTTAAGGACATGCTCGACATCGAAATGCTGCAGGGAATGAGCCCTTCCCAAGCGCGGGCAGTACGTGATCGCGTGGGTACAGTTTTGCTGTACACCCCGGTGGTTGCGCCCGAAGATTTCGACGTCGCAGTGTCCTACCTGGTACGTCGGCTCGAAGAAAACGCGCAGTCACAAAACTTCCTGCGCGCCCTGTTCGCCGATGAGCATGATGAGTCAGGGGCTGGTCTGGATGATCAGGAGGACCGTTTCCGTCACGCCGTCGACTCAATGACGACTGTGGCCTCTGGGCCGCGCCGCAGCTCGCAGCGCGAACCTATTGGGGAGCGTTTCGCAAATACCGTGGATTCAGACCCAGCCCTGCCCGATGTGCGTGCCTGGGCCGATAAGTACATGCACGCCGAACCGAAAGAACTGTGGAGCCCACAGCTGACCGACAAGGCCGCCGTCGATGGCATTGTGGACAAGGTCAAGGGCGCGGTACCGGCTTGGCAGGCTAAGCCGGCCAGTGAGAAGGCAGCGATCCTGCGAGCTGTGGCGCAGCAATTGGAGGATCGCCGCGGCGAATTCCTCACCGTCATGGCCGCTGAGGCCGGGAAGACTGTTGATCAGGCGGATCCGGAAATCTCTGAGGCAATCGACTTTGCGCGGTACTACGCGGACCGCGCCGAAGAACTTGCCCCCGATGCGGATTACCTCGCTAATGATGGTGCCCGCTTTGAAAGCGTCGACCTCACCCTGGTTACCCCGCCGTGGAACTTCCCGGTGGCTATCCCCTGTGGAGGCGTCCTAGCTGCCCTCGCGGCGGGCTCCGGCGTCATTATTAAACCGGCACCCCCGGTAACGGGCTGTAGCGAACTCATGGTGGAGGCCTGCCATGCTGGCGGCGTACCCGGAGAATTGCTGCAAATCGTGCGGGTGGAAGAAAACGAGGTTGGCCAGCATCTGGTCGCCCATCCGCAGGTGGATCAGGTAATTTTGACCGGCGCATCCGAGACGGCCGAAATGTTCGCCGGCTGGCGGGCCGAACATACGGGCGGGCCGCGCGTGTACGCCGAAACCTCTGGCAAGAACTCGCTCATTATTACCCCGGCAGCCGACTACGACCTGGCGGTGGCAGACCTGGTGAAATCAGCGTTCGGCCACGCCGGGCAGAAATGTTCAGCGTCCTCGCTGGCCATTCTGGTGGGGTCGGCCGGAAAGTCGGAGCGGCTGCTCGGGCAGCTTATTGATGCTGCCTCCTCGGTGCGCGTGGATTGGCCGACCAACCTGTCCGCCACGATGGGGCCGGTTATCGCGCCTCCAGAAGGTAAGCTCAAGCGTGCCCTGACCACCCTGGAGGAGGGTGAAACCTGGCTGGTGGAGCCCCGTCAACTCGACGACTCCGGGCGGCTATGGTCCCCGGGCGTCCGTGACGGCGTCAAACCTGGCTCCTTCTTCCACCTCACCGAGTGCTTCGGCCCCGTACTCGGCATTATGCGGGCCAAGAACCTCGCCGAAGCCATCGAGCTGCAAAATGCGGTCGAATACGGGCTCACCGCGGGCCTGCACTCGCTAGACGAGAAGGAGATTGAGACCTGGATTGACCGGGTTGAGGCCGGTAACCTCTACGTCAACCGTCACATCACTGGTGCCATCGTGCAGCGGCAAGCCTTCGGTGGCTGGAAGCTATCGGCTTTTGGCCCCGGCGCGAAAGCGGGCGGTCCCAACTATGTGGCCCAACTGGGGCGGTGGCTTAACGACGGCCTTCCCGGCCACGGCCGGGAACTGAGCGCCCAGGTCAGTACCGCCCATGCCGACTACACCGGGCTGGTCACGGATCAGGAAGAGCGGGCTTGGCTGCGCAGCGCCCTTGCCTCCGACGCGCAAGCCTGGGCAGAGGAGTTCGGCCAGGAACACGACCTATCGGGCCTGCACGCGGAAGCCAATATCTTCCGCTACCGGCCTGCCGCAGTAGTCATCCGGGCGGAGGAGAGCTCCACTGTAGGCGAGCTAGTGCGATTGCTGTGTGCCGCAGAACTGGCTGGCGCAAAGGTGCGCGTCTCCCTGAACCCGGACCTGTCCCGCGAGCTGAAGGCCCTCCATTCGGCTGGCCCGGCTGCCGTCACCGGTTTGCAGCGGCTGTCTCAGGTGGTGGAAGTCGGTGAACGCACCGACCAATTCATCGCCCGGATGCGCTCCGGTGAGAACCGGATCCGCGTGATCGGTGAGAGTGGCGAGATTGTCAAGGCGCTGGCAGGCTGCGCCAACGCGACGGTGCTGGACGGACCGGTGCTGACTAACGGCCGACGTGAGCTGCTCACGTTCTTGCGGGAGCAAGCTGTATCGATCACCCGTCACCGCTTCGGCCACCTGCCGGGCGGAGAGGAAGTGCCGGTACGGTAAGCGGCGAACCAGCCCGCAACTAGCGGAAGTAGCCGGCAACTAGCAGAACCAGGCCACAACTAGCGGAAGCACTCAGTGATAGAAAGAGGGCGGGCCCACCGAGATGGTGGGCCCGCCCTTCGGCTGTGTCAGGGATAGCGGTGGAGCTGGCGCACGCGGCCAGCTCCGTTAGCTGTGCCTCGCGGCAGTGCTGTGCGCGAGCTGGTGGTGTGGTTAGGTGCGGTTGAGATAGTCGGCTGCGATGGCGGCTTCTGCCTGGAACACCTGGTCGACGTTCTGTACGACAGCCTTTTCAATCACCCCGGAGAATAAGGGAATATTCGCGGTCACATCGCCGTCAAATGTACGCAGCGATTCATTCCCGCGGCCTAACAGCTGCATCGCTACCGCGACCCGGACGGGAACCCCGGCTATGTCAAGGCTCAGCGTACCTTGACAGTTACCGTCGTCGTCAGGTTCTTCCCACACCTCCACGGTGGTGACCTGTAACGACTGCCCTACGAAGCTGCGCACCTTACTAGGGACCAAGTCGGCAGGCATATCAGCGCGGACGGTAATAGTCAGGGCCTCCTCCCCGTGAATCGTTACCTGCGCCGAGGTTGCTCCGGCGGCGCGGGCGCGCTCGCGGTGGAAGTCCTCTTCTTGCCACATGGCGCGTACTCGCTGCGGTGGGGCAGGATAGGTGACCGACGTTGAAAAATGCATGGGGCCTCCAGAGTTTTCTTGCTGTTAGCGTACCGTAGGCCTGCCGTGCCGGCTCAGTGCTGGGGTCGTGACACCGCGGTGGTGGAGGAGTAGCAGGCCTGCAGTGGTCCCCGGTGGCAGCGAGACCGAATGTGGAGGCACGAGCTGGGTTCGCGCTAGGCTGGGGGCGTGTCGAACCTCAATGAGCTGCTACGTCGGCTGGGTGGATTACAACCGAAGGAAGCCGAATGGCTCCATTTGCTAGTGGGGGACTGGCAGATTATCTCCGATCTTGCGTTCGCGGACCTCGTCCTGTGGGTGCCGGACGGAGAGGGGTTCACTGCGGTGGCGCACTGCCGACCGTCTACTGGAACGACTGTTCACCACGATGATGTAGTCGGGCGTCATCTCCCGGAGGGCCGGCGCGCACTGCTCGAGGAAACGCTGCGCAAGCGGACTATCCATCGTTCGGCAGAACCTCGCTGGACTGGATCATATGCCGTGCGTGAAGATTTGGTGCCCGTCATCTATCAGGGACGGGCAATCGCAGTGGTGGCGCGTGAAGCAAACCTGGGAACCGCCCGCAGCCAAACTCGCCTAGAACGCAATTATTTTGCTGCCGCCGATGATTTATGCGCGATGATTACGCGCGGTGAGTTCCCCTCCGATAATGTGCCCGGTTACCGCCGGGGTATGCCCCGGGTCGGCGATGGAATGGTCCGTTTGGACGCCGACGGCGCTGTCGTGTATGCGTCCCCGAATGCGTTGTCCTGCCTACACCGGCTGGGTATCCAAGGTAATATGACCGGCCTGGTGTTGGCGGAAGAAGTCTCTGACATTATCGAACCGCTCAATACAGTGGATGAAACCCTGCCCGTCGTACTCATGGGGCGGGCAGCCTGGCTGACCGAAGTGGAATCCTACGGGGTCTCCCTGACTGTGCGCGGCCAGCCGATAACCGAGTATGGCCAGCGGCGTGGGGCTGTGCTGTTGGTGCGAGACGTGTCCGAGGTGCGGCGTCGGGAACGCGAACTCATGACCAAAGACGCGACGATCCGCGAAATCCATCACCGCGTGAAGAATAATTTGCAGACGGTGGCGGCGCTGCTGCGATTGCAGGCACGGCGTTCGGATTCACAGGAAACTCGCGACGCGCTCGCGGAGGCGATGCGCCGGGTGGCGACAATCGCGCTCGTTCACGAGACGCTCTCCCAAACGATTGACGAGACAGTCGATTTCGACGACGTTTTTGGTCGGGTTGTGCGCTTGGCCGCCGATGTTGCGTCGCCGGGGGAACAGCCGACGACGAAAATAGTCGGCTCCTTCGGCTTGGTCGGCGCAGATGTAGCGACGTCCTTATCGGTAGTTCTGACTGAGCTGGTGTCCAATGCGGTAGAGCACGGATTTGCTGATAAGCAGGGCACCATTGAAGTGGAAGCGCGGCGGGATGAATGCGATTTAACTGTCTACGTGCGTGACAACGGCCTGGGAATGCGCGACTCCGGCCCGGGGACGGGCCTAGGAACCCAGATTGTGCGTACCCTCGTGCAGGGTGAGTTACGCGGCACCATCTCGTGGGCGGACCGGCCCGGGGGTGGTACAGAAGTCATTATCCATATTCACCTGTGCGCGCCTGATCGAGAGACGGTCTAGAGACGATCTAGTGCGCGCACGGGATTGCGTGGGGGTGCGAAAAAAAGGGGGAACGAAAAACGCCGGCGTGAGTGCCGGCGTTTTTCGTTGAGACCCGGGGTTGCTTGCCCGGAATCGGTTTGATGGAGGGACTAGCGTGCTTGAAATCGGTCTGGTCCGAGATTAGCTGAGCCGTGTTCGATGTGGTGAGCGGCTGAGCCGTGTTCGATGTGGTGGGCGGCTGAGCCGTGTTCGATGTGGAGAGCGGCTAGCTCGCCCGACGAGCTCGCGCGGTGCGACGCTTGAGTGCTCGCCGCTCCTCTTCACTCATTCCGCCCCATACGCCAGAGTCTTGGCCATTAGCCAGAGCCCACTTGAGGCATGTATCCATAACCTCGCACTGGCGGCATACGGCCTTGGCCTGTTCGATCTGGATAAGGGCAGGGCCAGTATTGCCGATGGGGAAGAACAGTTCGGGATCTTCGGTCAGGCAGCGTGCCCGGTGACGCCAATCCATATCTGTATCTCCTCAATCTGCTTGAGCCGGGCCCCTGGGGGAACCCGGCTCAACCTCAATGTCTACGCTGTTGATCTTTAGCTTTTCATCTTCAACACCTGTTCACAAGGGAAGACGCCCAGTCGCATTCACGATATTTCTATGCATTTCATCACATAATGAGGAATTGGTGAGTAAATATCCTCTGGGTGAGACCTAACGCGCCAGTTATGCTAAAGGAGTGCCACACTCTTTGCCGCGCGGGTCCGAGTCCGCCTATCTGCCCGCTCCGCCGTCAGTGATTGCCGCCTGCACCGTTGCTGCACTGCATGCCGTCCTGGGGGCGCTCTTTGGGGTTTCACTGGTGACGGTATACCTGCGAATACCGCAACTTGCGCTTCGAATCTTACTTATGGAGGCGGCAGTAGTGCTGGTGGTCGGGCTCCTAGCGGTACTGGGCTGGCTGGTGTGGCGCCGCAAACGGGCGGCGCGAGCGCCACTGTTGGTACTGTTCGGGTGCGAGTTCATGGCGTTTCTTGTCACGATCGGCAACTACCCCTGGTGGGTGTCCGCTCTAGGTTTATTGTCTGGTGTGGGTATTTGGGGTTTATTAGCAAAAAGCACCCGGGACTATCTCGGGGTTGAGGACGTCCCCAAAATCTGGGAAACATAAGCCCTCTCGACCGCGAAGCAAAGATAAAACAACTTTCCCTCAGTTGTTGTACATAATTACGATGGGTATAGCTTCTCCTTGGCTCACGCAAACGCCAGTGCCCGGGCCGGAGTGCCTCGGATCTGCTGCGTAGGCCCAGCCGGGCAGTTGTGATCCCAAGCCGCTTGCCCGGCCGAGACGAGCCGGTTGCAAAACCAGGAGATCTGCTCTCATCTTCAGCATCGCTAGTGGACCACTCATAGCGGTAGCCAGTTGGTGCGCGCTCGCGACAACGACGACGGCGCGGCCGGTATTAAGCGCCGTTTCAAGCTCGCTTTCATCTCCGCGTGCATCATCAATGACGACGCAGCTATGCCCTAGGACGCTCCAGTACTGGGCCAGACTTGCAGCTGCTGTGCTTCTGCCAGACTTCGCCGGCCCGGTGATAATCACCGGGCCGGCCGGCAGGTGCAGCTCCCGGCCGTGCGGCAGCGAGGCTGCCCACGGCCGGGGCCCGTGCGCCGT
>JAEWHO010000002.1 GCA_023387755.1 Actinomycetes bacterium
AATTTGGGGTGAGTGGGCGGGGGGTGTATATCCACCCGCCGCCCTCTCACATCTCGTCCCTGGACGAATACGCGCTCCTTGGGATGTTTTTATCTCATTCCAGCGGGGTTTTAGCGTGCCTTAGCCCAGGCAAAGATCCCCTCTGCCAAGGCTTCGGCATAACGCTGGCGGCCTTCTTCGGTCTCCATTAATGCGGCTTCCTGCGGGTTATACATCTCCCCCAGCTCTACCAGGGCAGCCGGGACTTTCGCATGATTCAACCCACTCAGATCCCGTCGTTTACTGATCGGGCCCAGCGGGGAGATCGGGAATCCCTCCGCCTGCAGGCTCTCCACCAGCGCGTCCGCGAGCGCAGCGCTACTCGCGGCCACCTCCTCACCCGCAAGCGGTGGGGAAGACAGGATCACAAAGAACCCCTTGATCGAAGTGTCGTGGCTGGAGTTAGCGTGGACCGAGAGCATCATATCGGCGTCATTGGCGAAGGTGCCGCGTTCGTCCACACAGGGGCCTACGCCGTCGTCGGAATCCCGCGAGAGCACGATCTCGGCCCCCTCCTCCTCGAGGATCCTTCGCAGCCGTTGTACTACATCCCAGTTGAACGCGCTTTCGGTATATCCCGAGCGGGTGGCGGTGCCGGTAGTGTTGCAGGCTTTCTTGCCGCCGCGGCCATCAGGCACCCGCTTATTAATTTGGCGGGTGTGGGTGAAATTACCGCCGTTATGCCCCGGGTCGAGGGCGATAGTCAAGCCCTCTAGACGCGCAGTCGGAGCGCTTGGCGACGCGGTTAAACTCGCCAGCGCGGTTGGCGTGGGTGACGGCGTGGCCGGGCTTAGGCTGGCCGCAGAAGACTCACTGTTCGATATGTGCGGTGCCGGAGTCGCAGCACATCCGCCGGTCACCGTAGCGACCAGGGCGGGAAGGATCACCCAAGCGTGTTTACGGGCCAGAAATTTCACTGATGCCCGCCCGGGCCAGATTTACGCCGGTGTTGGTAGCACCGTCCCAGCAGCGCATACCGCCCTGTGTGGAGGTGCAGCCGGCAGCTCCTTCTAACTGGACCGTTTCCCCGTAGGCAACCTGGGTAGCGCCGCCCGCGGACAGATCCGAACCACAGCTGATGCTCTGCACGCCCTGGGCATCATAGGCAACCGTCACCGGGGTGTCAGTTTCGCACGTGGTACCTAGCGCATCGGTGAAGTCATGCTGGAAAATACTGCACTTCCAGCCTCCATCACCAGTGGTAGCGCAGGCGATATTGCCGGAGGGGGCAGCCAGATGGGTGACCGCGGCGGCATTAGGCAGGTGAGCGCTTTTATCGACAGCAGTTGGGGACGGGGAGGGGGTTTGTGAGGGGGTCGCAGAGGTGGAAGGAGCCGACGACGTCGACGGGGTTTTCGTAGCCGCGATCGGCGTGTGGCTGGGCCGGGCCTGCTGAGCCTCATTGTCCCCGGAGAACCACAGTACCGCTACCACCAGGCCGATCAGAACAACCAGGCCGATACCGGCACCGGTGAGGACGGCGGTAAGGGTGGAGGATTTCTTCTTCTTAGGTTGCTGCTGGGCCTGCTGTGGGCCCGTTGCGGTCGGATAGCCGGCCTGCGCGGGGAAAGCCTGGGCCGGGTAGCCCTGCGGCTGCTGTACGTACTGATTCGGCTGCACCCCATACTGGTTGGCAGCGGCGTACTGGTTGGCAGCGGCATATTGACCGGCCGCTCCGAATTGCGCGGTCTGGGCGTACTGGTCTGATTGCGAGTATTGGTCTGATTGCGAGTATTGGTCGTGCGGGACGTACTGATCTGTCTGCACGTAGGCAGCGGTCTGGTCCGCCGCCGCATACGGCTGGGGCTGCTCCGCAGTATCTAGCCGGCCGGAATCGTCCTCGGATACCTGGACAGCATCGACCTGCGGTAGGGCCTGGGTTGCGTCGGCTGCAGCAGCCGGAGCCGCACTCACAGTTGCTGCGGGTGGGAGAAGGCCGTCGTCGCCATATTCAACTCCGCGCTGGCGAGCCTGCAATGCAGCCGTAACCTGCGGATCGTCCAACGCTTCCAGCCAATCCAGCAGCCCCTGATAGGCGTTGGGGTGAAGCGCCACTTGCGGCCGCAAGTCCGGGCGCTGAGAGCAAATCTCGAAGAGAGCCTGCGCGTCGGTTTGAGGATCGCGAACCCGGTATTCAGCCGCGTCCCCACCGGTCTGGTTCGACATAATCGTCCTCCGCTCAAATAACAGCTCTTCTTAGTCTCTCGGTAATCCCCAGATGATGCCAAATAAATATCCTATCGGCGGCCTGTTTCACACGGCTCCAACAAACGTGGGTCATGCCTAACCCACCGTTGGGCGTCCTAACTAGACGGCTCGGATCGTGGCTTTCCCGCCGGCAATTGCCATCACTTTTTGGGCGAGCTCAGAAAACGGCACCGCTGATTGTGCGGCCTGCGGACGTAGTGGCAGGTTCTGCGGGGTCAACACCTGCCCCTCACCATCGCGGGCCTGCTGCAACGCAAAAGTCCGCGCGCCGGCCGCCAAAGCGCGGGCTGCACACTGGGCGACGGCGGCGGGGCTGTGCGAACCGGGGTAGACCGTGAGGCGTGCCTCCACCTCAATACCAGCCCCGGCCAGCTCCGCGAGCGCCTGCCAGGAACGCTCCCCCTGCGCCTGCCCTACCCCGGCGATATGGGGGTAGTCTTCGGGCAAACCTTTGACGTCAAAACCAACCCAATCCAGGAGCGGGGCCAGCTCTGCGAGCCGGCGCGGGTAGGCACCGCCGGTGTGGAGGCCCACTCGGTATCCGGCCTCTCTCACTCGCCCCATCGCCGCCCCCAGGGCCGGGTGCCGGGTCGCTTCCCCGCCCGAGAACACCACGCCATCCAAGAGCCCCTGCCGTCGGGCGAGCAGATCCTCTACCTGCGCCCAGGGCACCGCCCCGGGCAGACGACAATCCAAGAGCGCCGTATTGTGGCAGTACTGGCAGCGCCAGGGGCACCCCTGAACAAACACTGTAGCCACCAATTGGCCGGGCCAGTCCACCGTCGAGAGCGGTACCAGCCCGGCAATCGGCAGTGCCGTGGCCTCACACAAGTTGCGGCTCACGGAACATCACTCGCTCGCGATACTCGCCCTTTTTACCGATATTGAAGGATGAGACCGGGCGGAAGTACCCCATGACGCGCGTCCACACCTCGCACTCTTGCTCGCGCCCCACCTCGGCGCAGCGGCTGCAGGTGGGATGCTCGCCGGCCAGGTACCCGTGGCTGGGGCAGATAGAGAAGGTCGGGGTAACCGTGAGATACGGTAGACGGAAGCTCGCCAACGCCCGGTGAATAAGGGTTTTACACGCCTGCGCGCTGGAGACCCGCTCCGGCAAATACAGATGCAGCACCGTCCCGCCGGTGTACTTGCCCTGCAGCTCCTCCTGCATGGTGAGCGCCTGGAAAGCGTCGTCGGTATAGCCCACCGGGAGTTGGGAGGAGTTGGTGTAGTAGGGCTGTTCCGCCGTTCCCGCCTGGAGAATATCGGGGAAACGCTTACGGTCCTCCTTCGCAAACCGGTACGTGGTGCCCTCCGCCGGCGTGGCTTCCAGGTTATACAGATGGCCTGTCTCCTCCTGGAACTGCACCATCCGGGCGCGCACATGGTCAAGGAGCTCCACGGCTAGGGCGTGGCCGGCGTCGTCGGTAATATCATGCGCATCCGCGGTGAAGTTCCGGATCATCTCGTTAATACCGTTCACGCCAATGGTGGAGAAATGATTGTCGAGGGTTCCCAAATAGCGTTTGGTAAAGGGGAATAATCCGGTGTCGATATGGTGCTGGATAACCACCCGTTTGGCCTCGAGAGTGTCCCGAGCGAGGTCGAGGAGCTCATCCAGGCGGGCGAATAGGCCAGCTTTATCGCCCTTGAAAAGGTATCCCAGCCGGGCACAGTTAATCGTGACGACGCCGACCGATCCGGTCTGTTCAGCTGAACCGAAGAGGCCGTTGCCTCGCTTGAGTAACTCCCGCAGGTCCAGCTGCAGGCGGCAGCACATGGAGCGGATCATGCCCGGATCGAGTTCGGAGTTCAGGAAGTTCTGGAAGTAGGGCAGGCCGTATTTTGCGGTCATCTCGAACAGCGCATCGGCATTAGGGCTGTCCCAGTCGAAATCCGCAGTGATGTTGTACGTGGGGATCGGGAAGGTAAAGACGCGCCCTTCGGCGTCTCCCTCGGTCATGACCGCCATATAGGCGCGGTTGATCATGTCCATTTCGGCCTGGAGCTCACCGTAAGTGAAATCGCAGAGTTCTTCCCCGATGAGCGGGTGTTCATCGCGCAGGTCGGCCGGGCAGGTCCAGTCAAAGGTGAGGTTGGTGAACGGGGTTTGGGTGCCCCAGCGGGAGGGGACGTTGAGGTTGTAGATCAGTTCCTGCATACACTGTTCCACCTGGTCGTACGTCATGGAATCCAAGCGGACGAAAGGTGCCATATAGGTGTCAAAGGAAGAAAACGCCTGCGCACCGGCCCACTCATTTTGCAAGGTGCCCAGGAAGTTCACGATCTGGCCGATAGCGGAGGAAAAATGCTTCGGCGGGCGGGCCGCAATAGCGCCCGGCACGCCATTGAAGCCCTGTTCCAGCAAGGATCGCAATGACCAGCCCGCACAGTAGCCGGCGAACATGTCGAGGTCGTGGATATGCAGGTCCCCTTCGCGATGAGCGGCCCCGGCCTGCGGGCTGTAGACGCGGCTGAGCCAGTAGTTCGCGACCACTTTCCCGGACGTGTTCAGCATCATGCCTCCCAGCGAGTACCCCTGGTTGGCGTTGGCGTTGACGCGCCAGTCGGAGCGATCGAGGTATTCGTCGATCGTGGAGATAGCCTCCACATGTACGCGCGGAGGGGTAGGAGCGGCCGTTGAACTCGGTGGCATGGGGGCCGGGGCAAGCGTCGTCATGATAGTCCTATTCGTTATGGTGGCCAGGGGCTATAACAGTTAGCGCGGCAGCGCACCTATGACTCTACGAGCACCACTACATATTGTGGTCGCGACGCGCCCTGACCACAGCATATTGTGTTTTATTTGGCCTGAGGTGACCTATTTGGTGGGACGAACGTCCCGGGGCACAATAGGATCCATGACGACGCCTTCCCGCTGGCAGAAAATCACGGCCGCTAATCCCGACCACTCCCAGTGGTATATCGACCGCTTCGAGCGGATGCGCGCAGCCGGTATCGATTTAGCCGGCGAGGCTCGCACCTGTGACGCCCTGGTTGAGCGTGGTGCCAGAATTATTGATGCCGGCTGCGGGCCGGGCCGAGTGGCTGTTCTGCTAGCCGAATCCGGGCATAGTGTCATCGGTCTGGATATTGACCCACAGCTCCTGGCTGCTGCCCAGGTGCTGGCAGAACGTTCAGACCACGCGAATCTCGATGTGGAGTTTATTGAAGCTGATATCTGCCAGCCCTGGCCGGCTGGGGAGGCAGACCTTATTGTGTGCTGCGGGAATGTGCTCACGTTCCTCGACGGCGACCAACCGCGTACCGCACTCACCCACATGAGGGCCGCACTGGCGCCACAGGGCCGAATTGTCACTGGCTTCGGGCTCGAACGCGGTTATAGCGCAGCCCAGTTCGACGCCGATTGCGCGGCCGCCGGTTTAACGGTTGAAGCGCGTTTTAGCACCTGGCAATTGGCGCCCTATACCGCGCAGTCAACCTATCTAGTGGCCTTCCTCGCTCCGGCATAGTGAACGCGATCCCGCGCAGGTCGCCAGTAAAGATGCAGCCTAGCGCTCACGCCGTAGGCTATCGAGCCAGAACATCGCCAACACCGACAGCGCCAGCGTTAACAGCGTGGCACTCAAGCCCGCAATCATGCCGGTCTGATGCCACTGATCTAGATCGAATCGGACCGGGCCGCTGGCCGCCGTCGTCGTTAATTCTTGTACGCGAGGGCGAGCGATCACGGCCACCACACCGCTTAATACCAGGGCTGCTAACAGGAGCCCATAACCGCACACGCCCATCCACTCGCGTACCCGCGGCGCGCTGATAACCCCGGTTTCTGCTGGGGCCAT
The DNA here is from genome assembly GCA_023387755.1 of Actinomycetes bacterium. GTDB lineage: Bacteria > Actinomycetota > Actinomycetes > Actinomycetales > Actinomycetaceae > Bowdeniella. The sequence continues at coordinate 6,051 of JAEWHO010000002.1, forward strand.
AGCGACGGTCCACGCAATCACCACCAGGATCGCGGCGATGACGTCCGAGGGGCGGTGCCAGTCATTGAGGACCGTGGTGATGCCAACGAAAAACGTCCACATACTGCCGGCCAGGGCAGCCCAGGACCGCCACGCCACCGGTACCACGATCACTAGGGCGGCGGCGGTAGCGGCGGCCGCAGTGGTGTGGCCGGAGGGGAGCGAGGGCGGCGTCGACCACTCTGCGAGCAGAGCGGGACGGCCAAAAAGATGGGTTTTTAGTAGTTGCGTGGTGATATTCGCCCCCGCCACGATAGCGACGGCGCGGATCGCCAACTGCCAACGCTTACGTATGACCGCGATCAGCACTGTAGCGATGAGGACGGCACCTAAACCCGCGTACGAGATCGTGGTGTGCAAGACGCTGATCATCGCGGACTTATATGCACTGAACCCGGAAACCGCGATCATTGCCAGGGTGTCAATAATCTGCCCGCCCAGTGTGAGGGCCGATAACGCCCACACGGCGACGACCGCTGTGACGGCAGCACAAACGATGGCCACGCGGAAGACGCGGCGCGTGTTCAAACGTCGGCTGGGACCGGGCACTCGGATAGTTTAACCACACCCGCAGCCGTCACCTGGCACGGGGCCGGTGATGTCGGACAATAGACGTATGCAGGATTTGATCACGCTCACCCGGCAGATGGGAGCCGAGGGGCAAATCCGGCACATCCATCACTTTCCGGCCCGGGCAGGGGTGCGGGCGGCGTGGCCCGGCAGCGTCCACTCGCAGGTGCAGGCGGCCTATCACGCTATTGGGATCGACGAGCCCTGGCAACATCAGGCGCAGGCCCTGGACCATATTGCGGAGGGGGCGACGACGGTTGTGGCGACGGGCACGGGATCGGGCAAGTCGCTGCCGGCATGGGCCCAGGCACTGTCAGCCACGTGCGCCTATCAGGAGGACCGCCGCGGGGAGCGGGCGGGTTCGCTAAGTTTCCGGCTGCGCCGCCCTACCGCATTGTTTTTGTGCCCCACCAAGGCTCTGGCCGTGGACCAGCTCGCGAGCGCCCACGGGTTGGTGGCGGCGGGGAATCTGCCGGTGCAGGTGGCCCGCGCGGATGGCGACTGTTCCACTGCGGAACGCTCCTTTGCTCAAAAACACGCCGATATTGTGGTGACGAATCCAGATTTTGTGCACTATTCGCTGTTGGCGCGTCACCAGCGGTGGGCGCGATTGCTCGGTGCACTCTCCCTCATCGTCATCGATGAGGCACACGCCTATCGGGGGTTGACTGGTGCCCATGTGGCGCTGGTGGTACGGCGACTACTGCGGGTTGCGCACCGGCTGGGAGCCCGCCCTACTGTCGTCTTTTTAACCGCCACTGTCTCCGATCCCTACCAGTTGGCTAACGCGATGCTCGGGGACTGTGCCGGCCATATCGCTACGGTTACGGAGGATACTTCGGCGGCCGGGGAGCGGCATTTGCTGTGGTGGAAACCCAGCGATTTTGAGAATAACGACGCCGCCTATCTCAGTGCGGCCTACGCGTGTGCCGGGGCCCGGACGCTGACTTTCGTACGGGCGCGTGCGAGCGCGGAGGCGGTAGCCGGGCAGATCCAGTACCTGCTCCGAAAGGAGTCCGGGGAACAAACGGCTGAGCTAAAAGGTTCCCTGCGGTACGCGGCCTACCGCGGCGGCTATCTTCCGCAGGAGCGCCGCGAACTGGAGGCGGGGCTGAAGTCTGGTGCGCTCGCCGGTTTGGTGGCGACCAATGCCTTGGAATTGGGGATCGATATTGCTGGCCTCGACGCGGTAGTGATCTCTGGATGGCCGGGATCTCGGGCCTCAATTATGC
>JAEWHO010000029.1 GCA_023387755.1 Actinomycetes bacterium
AATCTCACCCCGGGGGGGGGCGGGTGTATATTCCCCCGGGCCCCACCGCTTTTGGCGCTATGCCTGCATAGCAGGTTCCCTACATATTTCGATCTCGATCCACAACCGCCTGCACCCCGCGCACAACAGCCGGTGTGAAACCGGCATCTTCCATCGCAATCGTGCCGGCTACGGTAGTGCCTGCCGGTGAAGACACCATATCGACGAGATCGGCGGGGGTGACACCGCGATCCGCCCGCTCTAAAACCATACGGGCGGAACCGAGTACGGCCTGGGCCGCAATCTGCACTGCTTGGGGCTTGGGGATTCCGTTTGCAACTCCACCGCGCGCCAATGCGTCAATAAAGGTGAAAACGAATGCTGGGCTCGACCCGGCTAGGGCAGTGAATGCCGAAAAGTCGGCTTCGTCCATCTCGGTGGCCTGCCCTACCGTTTCAAATAGCTCCACTACTTGTTGCACGTCCTTCTTAGTTGCGTGCACGTTACCGCATACTGCCGCCATCCCGGCCCCTACCATCGCGTTTACGTTAGGCATCACTCGTACCAAGCGGGTGCCATCGGGGGTGAGATCAGCGAGCTTCTCTAAACTCGTACCCGCGGCGATGCAGACCACTAGCGGAGAATGCTCTTCTATAGCCGCCCGCAGGGGTGGTAGCACCAGGGGCACAATATGGGGCTTGACCGCGAGAACAAGCACATCCGCAGCAGCCACCACGTCATCATTCGTTTCGACCGCCTGCGCGCCTGTCGCCTTCGCGGCGGCCTTCCGGGCCGCCGCAGCGGCGTCGGAAATGACGATATCGGTGGGATCGGTACCGGCCTCCACCATGCCGGAGATAATCGCCGTCGCCATATTTCCTGCGCCAATAAAACCGTACGTCGTCATAGGGCTATCCTTTCCGGCTGGCCTGTTGTGCTTCCATGGTGCCACACTGGCCCTATGAGCGATACCGCAAAACATGCCCTCATTACCGGCGCTTCCACCGGCATCGGGTGGGCCACCGTTACCCGGCTGCGGGAGCACGGATGGCAGGTAACCGCAACCGCCCGGCGTAGCGAACGCCTAGCGCAATTGGCCGCCCAAACCGGGTGTGCCACCATTACCGCAGACCTCACCAACCCCGACGACGTAGCCCGCCTGGCGGCCGAATGTGGCCCAGTGGATGCGCTCGTTAATAACGCCGGCGGGGCGCTCGGTATGGATACCATCGTGGACGCCGACCTCACCCGTTGGCGCACTATGTATGAGCGCAATGTGCTGGCCACCGTGGACCTCACCCGGCAGATCTTACCGGCCATGATCGAGCGTAATAGCGGCAGCATCGTATTCCTTACCTCCACCGCCGGGCACGATACCTATCCCGGGGGTGGCGGCTATGTGGCCGCGAAACATGCCGAACGGATTATTGCTAACACACTGCGGCAGGAATTGGTTGGCAAGAACATTCGGATTATCGAGATCGCTCCCGGCATGGTGAAAACGGAGGAGTTTTCCCTCAACCGCCTGGGCAGCCAAGAAAAAGCCGACGCCGTCTACGCCGGGGTGGTAGCACCACTGACGGCGGCAGATATTGCTGAAGCTATTGAGTTCACCCTGCAGGTGCCGGCCCACGTGAATATCGACTCCATGATCATCCGCCCGGTCGCGCAGGCAACCAATACGGTGGTGCACCGGGAGAGTTAGCCGCGTGGCCTACACTGGGGGCCATGACTGATATAGCACGCGATGATGTGAAGCGCTCGGCCGACACCGAGGGCACAGCTGACAGCGCTAGCGTAATGGCACCCCCGCGCGCGGAGCCACGGCCCACCACGCGCACCTTCCACGGCGATAGCGTCATTGATGAATACGCCTGGTTCGCCAACCGGGAAGACCCGGATGTACTCCAGCTCATCGAGCAGGAAAACACCTACGCTGATGCGCGCCTGGCCCCTTTGCAGGGGCTGCAAGAGGCGATCGTGGGTGAGATTAAGGCGCGCACGCAGGAAACTGATATTGGAGTTCCGGTGCAGCGCGGGCAGTGGTGGTACTACTCGCGGATTAGCGAGGGGGAGCAGTACGCTACCTGGGCTCGGGTACGCAGCGACGATATGCCCGAACTCGTGCCCGGACAGCCCGTGGACGGCGAAGAAATCCTCGTCGATGGCCCTGCCTTGGCACAAGGGCACGAGTTTTTCCGCCTCGGGGCGCTAGAAATCAGTGCTGATGGGACCCGCCTTGCCTACGCCGTCGATACCAGCGGCGACGAACACTACGCGCTCGCGATTAAGGACCTCACCACGGGCGAGGTGATCGATGAGTCGATTACCGATATTGGGTATGGGGTTGCCTTCAGCTACGACGCCAGCCAGGTCTACTATGTGCGGGTTAATGAGTCGTGGAGGCCCTACCAGGTTTGGCGGCACCAGGTAGGGGGCGACGGCGATGAGCTGATCTTCCAGGAGGACGACGAACGCTTCTGGCTCGGTCTGGATGCCTCCCGCGATAACCGATGGGCCACAATCAGTCTGGATTCGAGCACCACCAGTGAAGTCCACCTGCTCGACCTCACCGACCCGCAAGCCCAAGCGGTATGCGTGTGCGAACGCCAACCCGGCGTCGAATATAACGTGACCGTCGCCCGCGACCATCTGCTCATTGTGCACAATGGCGATCACGAGGACTTCCAGCTCTGCCGGGCGCCCTTAGGGCCGGCCCCCAAGGACACCTGGGACGTGATTCTGACTGCCGGGCAGGGTGAACGTCTGCTGGTGGCTGACCCATTTGATACCCACGCCGTCGTCGTCATGCGTGCGGCGGGGGTGACCGCACTACGGGTGCTGCCCTACGAAGGTGGGCACTACGGAACCCCGTGGGACCTGCCCACGGAAGGGGAGGTCCGCACGATCGACCTGCTCGAGAACCCGATGCCCGATACCCGCCGCATCCGCTACAGTCTGTGTTCGCTGCTCACCCCCACCCAGGTGCGGGAGTTAAACCTCGACACCGGTGAGGACGTGCTGCTGAAAGAAACCCCGGTGCCGAACTACGACCCCAGCCAGTTTAAGGAACAGCGGCTATGGGTGACGGCGCGTGACGGTGCCCAGATCCCGGTCTCGTTGGTGGCGCACAAGGATATTCAGCCGGACGGCACCAATCCCGGACTGCTCTACGGGTACGGCTCCTACGAAGTGAGTATCGACCCGGGTTTCGTCACCTCGCGCCTGTCGCTGCTCGAACGCGGCTGCGTGTACGCGATTGCGCATATTCGCGGTGGCGGGGAGATGGGGCGCAGCTGGTACACCCACGGCAAACTGGGCGAGAAGATGAACACCTTCACCGACTTCGTCGATGTGGGGCAGGCACTGGTGGAGCAGGGCTGGGTGGCCTCGGGACGGCTGGCCGCCGAAGGTGGCAGCGCCGGCGGCCTACTCATGGGAGCCGTAACCAACCTGGCCCCGGACCTGTGGCGGGTAGTCCACGCCGCAGTGCCATTCGTGGACGCCCTCACCACCATTCTCAACCCGGACCTGCCGCTGACCGCGGGGGAGTGGGAAGAATGGGGTAATCCGATCGAGGACGCCGAGATTTACCGGCTCATGCGTTCCTATTCGCCCTACGAGAATATTGCGGCCCGGCAGTACCCGGCCTTGCTGGTGACGACGAGCCTGAACGATATCCGCGTGTTCTTCACCGAACCTCTGAAATGGGTGCAGCGGTTGCGGGCTACGGTTACCAATGACCCGCAGGAGCGCCCCATCCTGTTGCGCTGCCAGATGGTAGCCGGCCACGGCGGGAAGTCCGGGCGTTACGACGCCTGGGCGGAACGGGCGGAAGAGCTCGCCTTCATCCTCACCCAGCTCGGTATCGAGCAATAGGAGCGCACCAGGCTCATAGCTAATGCCAGCTTGGCGCATAGGTAAGCGGCGGGATACCCTCGGGTATCCCGCCGCTTCGTCGTCGTCGATGGGACGCGGTTATCGCTCGCGTGACGGCGATTTATTCGTCGACGCCGACCATCACTTCGGTGGCCTTCACAACGGCGTAGGCCGGGGAGCCGACCTCCAGGTTGAGGTTCTTCACCGACTCCTTGGTGATGGTGGCAGCCATTTCTTGGCCGCCATCGAGGGTGATGACGACGGTAGCCATGACAGCGCCGAGTTCAATATCCTTCACGGTACCGCGCAGGGCGTTACGGGCAGAAAGCTTCACAGGTCCTCCTATGGTGCGTGGGTTCCAGCCCGGGGGAGGTCGACGGTGGACAGTAACCGCCAGCATCTGCCGGGCTGGTAATAGAACGGATGAAAGAAGACCGAGGTTTAACTGTCCTCGCTCATCTCACCCGAGGAGAGATCGACGCGCATTTCTGCATCCTCGCCATTCTTAGCGTTATTAATCTCTACACTCCAATAGACGGCACCATTATCGCTATCGATGCCGGCTTCATCGAATTCACCGGGGTATTTGGCCATCACTTGATTGATAGCTGTGAGTAGATCAACGCTGGCTGAGGCGGCTTGCTTATGCTTGTCCTCCGCCGAGTTCTGATGTTCGACATTCGTGATTTCGGTGCCTTCGCCGTTCGTACGTACCTCCACCGTGGTCGATTTGTCCTCACTGAGAACTTTCACCTTCCACGTGTTATCCCGCTGGTCCAGATCGAGACCGATAGCGGTGCCCGGGTGCTCGGCAAGGACGGTCTGGATGGCGGTGTTGGCGGCATCCGGCAGTTGGGTGGCGGCGCCCTGCGAAGCCTGTGAGCCAGGGGAGGACGGGGACGACCCCGGAGAGGAGGGAGCCTGGGAGGTGGACGCGGCCGTAGTAGGGGCCGCAGTCGAGGGT
>JAEWHO010000105.1 GCA_023387755.1 Actinomycetes bacterium
GGGCTAGAAAACTACCACTGGGTATTTTCTAACCCCGATTCGCTGCAGTCATTCCTCAATACCTTCTGGTGGGTGCTGTTAGTGCCCACGCTGTCCACCCTCATCGGTTTGGTGTACGCGATTTTGATTGATAAGTCGCGGTTTGAGAAGGTTGCTAAAACGCTGCTGTTTATGCCGATGGCGATCTCCTTTGTGGGCGCGGGTATTATCTGGAAATTCGTCTATGACTATAAGGGCGCGAGTCAAAGCCAGATCGGTTTGGGCAACGCGCTGATTACTGCATTCGGTGGGGAGCCGGTGCGGTTTTTGCAGGACGCCCCCTGGAATACGTTCTTCCTCATCGTGGTAATGATCTGGATTCAGGCCGGTTTCGCCATGGTGCTGCTCTCGGCGGCGATTAAGGCGGTGCCGGATGACATTGTGGAGGCTGCCCGCTTGGACGGCGTGAACGCCTGGCAGATGTTCCGCAACATTACCGTGCCCTCCATCCGCCCCACCCTGGTGGTGGTGCTGACGACGATCACGATTTCCACGCTGAAGATCTTCGATATTCCGCGCACCATGACGGGCGCGAAGTACGGCACCCAGGTGCTGGCGAACCAGATGTATGACCAGTCGTTTACCTACGGCAATAACGGCACTGGTTCGGCCCTGTCGGTGATCATCTTCCTGCTGGTAATCCCGATCGTGGTCTACAACGTCCGCCAGATGCTCATCAATAAGGAGGTGCGGGGAGGATGACGACCGCAACTGTTCCGCACAGCGACGATCAGCCGGTGAAGGAATCCGCCCAGGCCAAGGCGTCGCGGCCTTCCGCTGCGGCGAGTGCCAAACGGATGCTCACCTCCAAGATCGGGTCCCTGGTGGCCGTGATCATCGCGATCATGTGGACCATCCCGACCTTCGGACTGCTGGTCTCCTCGGTGCGCCCAGAGAAGGAAATCAAAACCACCGGCTGGTGGAAGTTCTTCCTGGACCCGAATTTCACGATGGAAAACTACCAGGAGGTCCTCTTTGGGCGGGCCTCCTCGGGGGCGTTGTCCGGGTTCTTCATGAACTCGCTAGTCATCACGATCCCCTCCACCCTGATCCCGTTGGCTATCGCCGTACTGGCGGCCTACGCCTTCTCGGTTCTGGAGTGGCGCGGGCGGGACACCCTCTTTGTGGTGGTGTTCGCCCTGCAGATCGTGCCCCTGCAGATGGCCCTCATCCCGCTGCTGCGCATGTTCGCGGGCACCTGGCTGCTCAACACGTTCCCGTATGCGGCCGTGTGGGTGGGCCACTCGATCTTCGCGCTCCCACTGGCAATCTTCCTGCTGCATAACTTTATGGCGGAGATTCCGCGCGACCTTATCGAGGCTGCAAAGGTGGACGGCGCCGGGCATGTGACGGTCTTTGTGAAAATCATGCTGCCGCTACTCATCCCGGCGATCGCGTCCTTCGCGATCTTCCAGTTCCTGTGGGTGTGGAACGACCTCCTGGTCGGTCTCACGTTCACGGGCGGCAATAACGCGATCCAGCCGCTCACCGCCCGCCTGGCGGAGATGGCCGGTTCGCGCGGCCAGGACTGGCACCTGCTCACCGCAGGCGCATTCGTCTCGATTATCGTCCCGGTGGTCGTGTTCCTCTCCCTGCAGCGCTACTTCGTGCGCGGCCTACTGGCGGGCTCCGTCAAGGGCTAAGGGACTGTGGACTTCTCGGAGGGGGCTCGCCATCTGGCGGGCCCCCTCCGCTGCTGTGTAGTTCGCTCGCCCCCGGCCCTGCCCGCCCCTGGCCCTCTTACCCCTTACTCAGCGCCGCCCTTTCTTCCCGCCTGGCCTCCCCGCCCTGCCGGCCTGGTGCGTAGACTTGGGACTATGCAGTTACCGAGCGCGCCACGCCGTCGTCGGGAAATTTCCGCCCTCCTGGAATTCGGTGCCGCCAGCGCGCACCCCTACGGGTTTGGGTACCTCGACGACGACGCCACCCTTCTCACAGACCGCGGTATTCCGCTGTGGATCACCTGCCGCATGACGCACTGTTTCGCCCTGGCGAGTATGCTCCCGGCCGGGTACCTGCCCCACTCGGCGGGCGGGCGCGGCGCAGCGGGTGGGAGCGGCGGCAGCGCGCCCGGCCGATCCAGCACCACCCTCGACTTTGCGGCCCTGGCCGAACACGGCGTGCGCGCCCTGCAGACCCACTTTAAGGACTCGGAGTTCGGCGGTTTCTACGCCCTACTCGACCCCTCCTCCGGCGAACCTACCAACGCCCGTAAGGAGGGGTATGGGCACGCCTTCGTGGTGTTGGCGGCCTCCTCGGCGGTGGCGGCCGGTGTGCCGGGAGCGCGCGACCTGCTCGCCGACGCGCTGATAACCTCCACGGAGCGGTGGTGGGATGAGGACGCCGGCATGGTGTACGAGTCCTATAACCGCGACTTTTCCGAGCGCGAGGACTATCGCGGCGTCAATGCAGCCATGCATACGACCGAGAGTTACCTTGCGGCGGCCGGGGTCACCGGCGATGACGAGTATCTGCACCGGGCGGTGCGCATGGTGGAGCGGGTGGTGGGGCAGCTCGCGCCCGCACACGGCGGCTACCTACCTGAACATCTGGACGCGAACTACCAGCCCATGTTGGACTTCAATGCGGACGCCCCCGCCGACCCCTTCCGCCCCTACGGGGCCACCCCCGGGCACTGGTTCGAGTGGGGCCGCCTGGCATTGCAGATGGTCGCCGAATGTGAGGCCCGCGGGCTGGACGTCAACGCCGATATTGCCCGCCAGGCGCGCGCGTTCATCGCCCGCGGCACCGAGCTTTTCGGTTGCGACGGCGCGGACGGCTGGGTGTACACCGTGGACTTTGCGGGCCAGCCGGTGGTGCGCGAACGTATGCACTGGGTGGCCTGCGAGGCCTTCGCGGCCGGCGTCGCCGCCGACCCGCAGCTTGCGGCGCAGGCGTGGTCGGTGATCGAGGGCTACTTTATCGACCGCCCCGGTCAGTGGTTCCACGAGCTCGACGCCGCCAACCGCCCGGCCCCCACCGTGTGGCCTGGCAAACCGGACATCTATCACGCCGTCCAGGCGCTACTATTCCCGGACGTCCCGTTGGCGCCTGCATTCGCCTGCGCGGTCAGCACTATCGACCCGAAGGTTTGATCGTCGTCTAGCAGGGTGTGGGCGCGAGCGGCGTCGTCGAACGGCACGGCCGCATATACCTGCGGGCGGATGGTGCCCACGTATGGCGCGACGGCACGCATGAGGGCGCTTTTGCGTTCCACCGGCAACGCCCGCAGCGTGGACCCGATCAGGGTGAGCCGTTTGGTGAGCATCTGCCCCAGGTCCAGGGTGCCTTTGCGACCTTTTTGCATCCCGATGGTGACCATTCGCCCGCCCGGCCGCAGCGCCTTCAGGTGCGTATCGAGCGCGCCCGCGCCGAGGATATCGAGGATAACGTCCACGCTGTTGGGGGCGGGGGAGTCGGCGTGGTAGTTGAGGGCTTGCTGCGCCCCCAGTTCGCGGCACTGGTTACATTTTTCGTCGCTCCCGGCAGTAGTGACGACGACGGCGCCCAGCTGGTGGGCGAGCTGAATCGCCACCGACCCAACCCCTCCCGACCCGCCTTGTATCAGCACGGTTTCGCCGGCTTGGAGGGCGGCTAGGTCCACCAGGTTCAGCCATGCGGTGGCGAGGGCTTCGGGTAGGGCAGCGGCGTCGGTGAAACTCATAGTGTCTGGGATGGGCAGGCATTGGCCGCGCGGGGCGCACACGTACTCGGCGTATCCGCCGCCGGTGAGGAGCGCCATGACGCGCTCGCCGTCGGGCGTGGTTCCGGCGACCTCCAGGCCGAGGATCTCGCTGGCACCCGGTGGGGGCGGGTAGTGCCCGGCTCGTTGCAGCAGGTCGGCCCGATTGACTCCGGCGGCGGCGACCTTAATGAGGACCTCGTCGGGGCCGGGCTCCGGGGTAGGAGCGGTGGTGACGGTGAGCGTCTCGGTGTCGATAGCACGCATGCAGCCAGTGTGGCACAGGCAGCGGGTGCGCGCTGGGCGGCTGCTGTTGTGGCTGGCGCTTGCGGGGTGGCTGGAGTGCGTGCGGTGGCCGGCACTCGCGGGGTGGCTGGCACTCGCTCGGCGGTGTAGTGAGGGACGCGACTGGATAGGGCGGGGATTCTGTCGCGGCTGGTTTGGGAGGAGCGGCGAAGGCCGGTAAACTCAGGAACGCTACGCCGCGCGTGGCTTGGGAGAGTTGACCGAGCGGCCGAAGGTGACGGTCTTGAAAACCGTTGTACGGGCAACCGTACCAAGGGTTCGAATCCCTTACTCTCCGCAGTGCCCCTCTTGGACATGTCCGGGAGGGGCTTTCGCATACCTGGGGCGGGCGGGTGGCACCGCAAAACGGCAACAGCGACCTCGCGGAATGGCAATGAGGCCACCGCAGAACGGCAACGAAGGCACCGCAAAACGGCAACGAGAGCATGAAAAACGGCGGAATCACAGCGTTTTCTACATGTCGGCATCCAGCGCTTTTGACCCTAGGTCTTCGTGTTCGCAGACGCACCCCGTCAGCTTCTACTATAACAATGTTATAGCTTGTTATAGTAGCTGTTATAGCGCGTTACAGTACGTGCCAGGTGGCTCGGGGGTCGGTGCGTGACTTCCCTTCTCGGGTGACCAGGCCGGCAGCGCGTAAGGTGTCCAGGTGGCGTGACACCGTAGGTCGAGCAAGGCCGGTGAGTTCGACGATCGCCCCTGTGCCGAGCGGTCGCCCAGCGCGGCGCATTGCGTCCAAAATGCGCTGCCCATTCGGGCCGATCGCTCGCGAGACGGTTGCGGGGATAGCGTCGCTAGCCATTAGCGTTAGGCGCACGGTTTCCGACGTCTGCACGTAAATCGGGTCGGTCAGCCCAACCCTGCGCATCTCATCGAAGATACGGCGGATTCCTTCGCCCAGTTCTTGGGTCAACCCGTAATCGCCGCACACCCGGGCAATTCGCGGATTGCGAGCATTGCGGCTGATCGTCTCCGGGGCCGTAGGGTCGCTCAGGCCAGGGAACCTCCCAGGGCTCGTTATCTCAATGCGATTAGGGAAGATCTCCACCCGAACATGGTCCCCACTAATGCTGTACGAGCGGTGCACGACGGCGTTAACCAAGCCCTCAAGCCACGCATCGCGGGGAATAATCGGGGTGGCTTCAAACCGGCCGCCTGCTCCCAGAGCACGTCGCTTTGGCATAAAGTCGCTAATAACGTCTGCCGCCTCGGTGATCTGCGCGGGCAGTGGGCCCTCACAGCGAACATCTTTACCCTCTTCAATTTGGAGTTGCTGCCCAACACCACGCTCATTCGTGCGATACTTCACCACTCGTACGTATGCTTGCGGGAATAGCTGCTGCGGTCGGCTCGCAAACAACAAGAATCCGGCCACAGTGAGATGGTTGCCCCGCAAGGTGAGCAGGTCGCGTGCGCGCAGCACCCGTTCAGGGCTCGGCGAGCCCAGCATCTCTTGGTACTCGGCAAGGCGCGCGCTGTCCAAATCGGAGATATCCGCCCCCTGGACCGGGCTGCCGCTATAGTTCGACGGCCCCCGATCCCACTCCAATTCTTGGCGCTGCGGAAAGGTTAACCGGCGCGACTCGTCGCCGATTCGCTGGAAGCACTCGCCTTTATGTGTCTCGTGTACTGATTCGCCAGGCGGCACCCGAAAGACGAGTATATGCCCCTGTGAAGTTGAAATTTCCTGCACCGTGGCGCGTACAGGAGGTCGGGTGAAGTCGATCGGCGTTTGCCTGAGCGCATTTATGTTCTGAGGGGGAACCACCTTGCCGTCTTCGATGCCAACAAGGATGACGCCGCCCTCCGCATTAGCCATGGCCACCAGCGGCTTGGCCAAATCTGCAGGAGCCACACGGCCAGATTTGCGCTCGAACCACTGATCTTCTGGAATGGCGGCAAGGTCGGCAGCCGCTTCGTCAGGAGCGGTTTCGGCGAGATTGAGGGCTTTTTCTACCAGAAGCATACTTCTACTATAACAATGTTATAGCCCGTTATAGTAGCCGTTACAGTACGTTCTAGTAGCTCGTAAGCCCGCTTGCGATGGCGGTCCGCGGAGGGGCGCGAGTCCGTGCGACGGTGTGCAGCAGTGCACAGGGCCCTGTTTTCGCGGATGCCCGGCATACTGGTAAAGTTACTCGTGCATATGGAGACGTGGCCGAGTGGCCGAAGGCGCTCCCCTGCTAAGGGAGTAGCGGGTAACACCGCTCGGAGGTTCGAATCCTCTCGTCTCCGCTCACGCCCCTCCCGGGTAGTTCTGGGAGGGGCTTTTTCATGCGGTTTTCGGCGTGATAATGCCGGATTTTCTGGGGTGATGAAGCGCCCCCGCTTTCATGTTACGTACCGTCGTCTATCGTTTTTTGTCGCCTGTTAGGGGTACTCTCAGGGGTACGCCCCGTTTCCAGGAGGACGCAATGGCAGCCCGGCGTGACTTCGGGTCCATCCGGGAACGCGGCGCGCGCTACTACGGCCGCTACCGGGTCGACCAAATCGACTACTACACACCCACGCGGCGCACCAAAACCCAGGTGCGCGAAGACCTGGCCCGAATCCAGGCACAGATCGCTGACGGCGAATGGGTGCCGCCCCGCATTGATCGACGC
>JAEWHO010000030.1 GCA_023387755.1 Actinomycetes bacterium
TGGAAGGAGACCCCTCAATTTCATGGAGTAGCCATGTTCACCCTTCGTCGCCTGGCGGCGGGGATGCTGGCTGCCGCACTCGTGTTACCCGTTGCCGCGGACGTAACGGTAGACTCAGCCACCGCAGTAGTCCTGCGGGACATATCGCTCCCTTCCGGGCCGCCAACTACGGTCGATATGGGATCTGCTCATCGGCAGGCAGTATCGAAGCTTCACCGGTCACCACATCACTGATCGTAAGAGAAGCGAGGTCTCTGATCGGGCAACGCCTTCTAGTTGCCGTAGTAGTGAGAGAACCTTGTCTACATCGGGTAATGAGGCGACCGTCAGCTCGACGACGAGATCCCACTCTCCATTGGTGGAGTGTAGCCCGGTCACTTCTGGCATGCCGCGTAGGGCCCGCACGACGCCGTCGAGCTTGCCGCCATTCAGCGCAATGTGGCAGATAGCTCGGATGGCTTGCGGATCAACATCGGAGGACGTACGCACGGTAAAACCCAAAATCACCCCCTCAGCCGTGAGCCTATCGATCCGCTTAGTGACCGTAGTGCGGGTAACCCCAAGCCGCCGCGCTAACTGAGCTACCGTCGCGCGGCCGTCAACACGCAGCTCCGAAAGTAGGCGCTTATCTAGGTCATCCACATTGTACATACGCATATTGTACTCCGTGACTGCACATTTTGTCTCAAAACAGCACATTTAACGCACACGATGACAATTGTGTCTATCACCCTCTTCCCCGTACTATCAATGGCGGTGGGGCAACTTCCGCTCCCACGCGGGTCTTTAACCGCGCTCCCACCTACCAATGTGCCCTCAGATCTGAAGGAGATTTAACGATGAAGTTCGTGGACGTCGGCAATATGGTTCGGTGGATCAGCCAAGCAGGCCCCGCCCATATCATCAACGAAATGATCGCAGCGCTCGAAGAAGATTTTCGGCGCTGGACTTCTTTCGAGCGTCGTCCACGCATTGCTTCACACTCCACGGACGGCGTTATCGAGTTGATGCCCACCTCTGACGGCGAAGTGTATGGCTTTAAATTCGTCAACGGGCACCCCTCCAATCCGCGGCGCGGCTACCAGACGGTAACCGCCTTCGGCGTATTGGCAGATGTACACAATGGCTACCCGCGCCTGCTCGCCGAGATGACCCTGCTGACGGCGCTGCGTACCGCCGCCGCATCCGGCCTGGCGACGAAATATCTGGCGAAGCCCGACGCTCACAACCTCGCTCTGATCGGTGCGGGCTCCCAGTCTGAGTTCCAGATTCTGGCCATGTATGCGGTACGCCCGATCCGCCAGGTTCGGGTCTTCGACGTCGACCCCGCGGCATCGCAGAAATTGCGACGTAATATGGCCCCCTTTGGTATTGATGTGCTGATCGAAGATTCGGCTCGGGCTGCCGTCGCTGACGCTGACATCATCACTACCTGTACCGCTGACAAGTGCAACGCCCACGTTCTGCGTTACGGAGACGTTCGCCCGGGCGTACATATCAATGCTCTTGGCGGCGACTGCCCGGGCAAGACCGAGCTGGATGAGCAAATCCTAGACATGGGACCGGTCTTCGTAGAGCACACCGAACAAACCCGCATCGAGGGCGAGATTCAGCAAAAGGATGCCGATTACCCGGCTATCGAACTATGGCAGGTTATCACCGGTGAGGCCGTCGGTCGCACCTCGGCTGAACAGACCACCATCTTTGACTCTGTCGGTTTCGCAATCGAAGATCATTCCGCATTGCGTTACCTCGACGCCGCCGTAGAGGGCACTGACTTTTACGAAGAGATCGACCTGATCGCTGCACCGGCCGATCCCAAAGATCTATTCGGAATGCTCGACCATGACCGCGCTGCAGCAGCCGATGTACCGAGCATGGCCGATACGGTTGAGATGGCCTAACCTCTGCGATCGAACACGACACAAAAAATTCCGCCCCGGACTGGGGCGGAATTTTTTGTCAGAGCCGCCTGTGGGAATCGAACCCACGACCTATTCATTACGAGTGAATCGCTCTGCCGACTGAGCTAAGGCGGCGTCGCTACCCGAAGGCAGCACCGATAGTCTATAGGTATCCTCGCGCGCCCGCCAAACTCGGAAAGGGAGCGTTACCTCACCCGCGACTCCTAAGCCGCAGCCCCGGTTGCGCCCGGCAAAGTCAGCTACAGGTTGCCCCCTCCTCCGGCACTGTGCCGTCAATGAGGAACGCGTCGATCTTCTCGGCCACACAGCTATTGCTCGCCCGGTAAGCCGTATGCCCATTGCCCTCAAAGGTGAGCAAATGCCCGTTGTCCAGCTGCTGCGCCAGCGCCTGGGACCACTCATAAATGGTGGCGGGATCCCCGGTGGTTCCCACCACCACAATCGGGGCCGATCCGGTGGCCTTCAGCGGCCGCTGATCATTAGCCCCGTGGCCAGGCCACCCGATACAGGACATCCCCTCCAAGCCAAGACTGCGCCCAAACGTGGGCGAGATTTTCTCAAATTCATCCATATCTGCCCGCACTTTCGCAAGCGGCTCTGGACTCTGATTATCGGCACACCCGATTGCCACAAAGGCTTCGTCACCATTGGATTTATAGGTGCCATCCGGATTACGCTCCGCCCCCATATCCGCAAAACTCAGCAGCATGGAGCCGTCTTTATCCTTGATGGCCCCCCGCAATCCTTCCGCCAACATGAACCAGGAGTCCTCGCTATACAGCGGCACAATAATCCCCATCATGCCGAGATCGTAGGTGAGCGGGCGCTGCGAATCGCTAGTGGGCATCGGGCTTATCTGCAGGCTTTTAAGCAGCTCCCGGACCTGCCCCACCCCGGCGTCAACATCACCAGTGAGCGGGCAACCCTTACCCGCCTGACAATCCTCCACGAAAGTGCGCAGGGCCTGTTCAAAACCGCGCGCCTGGCCGCGCGCCAAGTCGATATTCGAGATGGTGGGGTCCAGTGCGCCGTCGAGCACAAATCGCCCCACACGCTGCGGAAACAGGTCCGCATAGGTGGCCCCCAGGAGGGTACCGTAAGAAAACCCAAGGTAATCGAGGGTGGATTTCCCGCCGACGACGGCACGCAGAATGTCCATATCGCGGGCAGCATTCTCGGTCCCGACGTAGTTCAGTAACTCCCCGGACTTCTGGATGCATTTCTGCGTATAGTCAGCCATGATCCGGTACGTCTCGGCTGCGCCTTCATCAGTGCTGGGATCGGCAGTTTTAGAACGGAACTCGTCCCGTTCGTGGTCCGACAGGCACTCGACCGCCGTCGACTGCCCCACCCCGCGCGGGTCGAAACCGGTCACACTGTAGGCGTCCATAAGTTTCCTTGTGAACATGAAAGCGGCTTGGTCCATCATGTCCACGCCGGAGCCGCCCGGGCCACCCGGGTTAATGAGCAGTATAGGCGCGTCAGCAGATTGGGCGCGTTTTTGCTTCACCCGCAAACTCAAGCTGGCACGCATGGGATCCTGGTAGTCCATCGGAACCCACACGTTCGCACACCACATGGAGCCGCACTGTTCCCAGGAAACCTCCTGGGTGTAGTAGGCGTCCAAACCGGCGGGAATATCCTGGGTATCGGGGGTAACGACCGGTGGGGCGGCACTCTGGGCGGACTCGTCGGCATCACGGGCGCTGGGGCCGCAGCCGGCCAGTGCCAACGCCATACTTATTAGTCCGGCAATCAGGATTCGCGCACGCTTCATGGTTTAACTGTAAAGGTTTTCCGCCCGCACTACCCCGCTTGGGGCCGGAGCGCGATCAGCATAGCCTCCATAGCCAGCAGAGGGGCTACATTCCCAGCCAGACGACGGCGCGCCACCGCAATCGCATCCATCCGAGCGACGGTAGCCGCCAGCGTGCTGTCTAATGCCAATTGCCGAATCTCACGCTCAACATCGGCGTTAATGAACGGCGTATCACCGCCCACCTGGGCGATGGCCACATCGCGATACAAGGAGAGAAGATCAACGAGGATGCGGTCGAGCATATCGCGCTCATAACGGGTGGCGCGGCGTTTTTGGTCCTCTTCCAGCTGCCGCACGCGGGCGCGCACACTGGGTGGCAGGCGGGTGCCACCGTCCTCAACGCCGAGGTCTCGCAGGAGCTTTTCCCGTTCCTGCTGGTTGCGCTCCTCATTGGCCTGCTGCGCATTTTCCCGCGCTGCTTCCACGAGTGCATTAGCATCACGTACCGCATCAGCCACAGACCTGACCTGTAGCGGCAGGCGCACTACGCGCTCACGCCACTGCCGGGCCTGGGGATTGCGCGCTAGCCGCCGGGCCATCCCCACATGGCATTGCGCCGCCTGGGCGGCGGCTCGCGCCGTCGCCTCATCAATCCCGTCCTCCTCCACGAGCAGCCGCACCACATCCTCCAGGGGCGGGATCCGCAAACCCACGTGACGGCACCGGGAACGAATGGTGGTAATAACGTCATCCGGGGAGGGGGCGCACAGCAGCCAGACGGTACGCTCCGGGGGTTCCTCAATGGATTTCAGCAGCACATTGGAGGTGCGTTCCACCATGCGGTCGGCGTCCTCCATAACGATCACACGCCAACGCCCATGTGCCGGCGCTCGCTGCGCCACCCCTACGAGGTCACGCACTTCCTCCATGGAAATAATGACTTTTTCGGTGGTAATCCGGGTGACGTCCGGGTGGGAGCCCGCGAGCGCGCTACGGCATTGCTGGCAGGTTCCACACCCGCCCTGGTCACATTGCAGCGCTGCCGCGAACGCCAATGCGGCCACTGACCGCCCCGATCCGGGCGGGCCGGTAAATAGCCACGCATGGGTCATGGCCCCGGGCTCGCTAAGGGCGTGGCGTAGCTGCCCGACCACTTTCTCTTGGCCGATCAGCGCATCAAAAACGCTCATACGCCCTCCGCTTCTTCCTGGCTACGCCGTTGCTCGCTGGTGGCTACCCTACTTTTCCCGCCTACGCCTTACCGCGCTCCGGGGCGCACAGTTGCGGCAGTCGCTCCCGCAGCACGGCCTGGATTTGCGCGGTCACCTCGTCAACCGATCGGCTAGCGTCAATAATCGCAAAACGTTCCGGCTCCACCCGGGCCGCTTGCAGATAATTCGCCCGCACTCGTTCGTGGAATGCGGCCGGTTCCCGCTCTAGGCGGTCCGGCTCCCCGGTTTGGCGGGCCGCGCCGATGCGTGGATCCAGATCAAAGAGCAGCGTGAGGTCGGGCAGCAGCCCGCCGGTGGCCCACAGGGAGAGGTCCCTAATCTCAGCCGTCCCCAGTTGCCGAGCCGCGCCCTGGTAGGCCACGGAAGAGTCCAAGTACCGATCACAGACGACGACGGCGCCTCGCGCCAAGGCTGGCGCGACTACACGCTGCACATGCTCAGCGCGATCAGCGGCATACAGGAGCGCTTCGGTACGGGCGTGGATATCTCCGGAATGCTGGATCAGCCGGCGCAGTTCCTGCCCGAGCTCCCCCTCCCCCGGTTCGAAGGTCGTCACGACCTCACGCCCGCCTGCCTCCAGGAAGGTTTTCAGTCGGGCAATCTGAGTGCTCTTACCGGCCCCGTCGCCACCTTCACAGGTGATGAAGACGCCGCCTTCTAGGGTTGGTGTCGCTCGGGAGGTGTCCACTATTCGTCGCCGTCCGTCGCGCTCTTCTTGGTGGCCGTCTTCTTGGCAGCCGTTTTCTTAGCAGTGGACGTTTTCGCGGCGGTTGTCTTGGCGGCTGCGGTCTTCGCCGTCGTCTTTTTCGCCGTCGTCTTCGTGGCCGTCTTCTTGGCGGTGGTCTTCTTGGCTGCCGTCTTCCGCTTGGCCGCCGTCTTTCGCTTGGCCGGGCCCTTTGCACGCTTGTCAGCGAGGAGTTCATAGGCCCGCTCAGCGGTGATCCCGTCCACGGATTCGCTGCGCGGCACGGTGACGTTGGTGGTGCCATCGGTGATATATGGCCCGAATCGGCCGTCCTTAATAACCACCGGTTTCTCGCTAGCCGGGTCGGTCCCAAGTTCCCGCAGCGGAGGTTTAGCAGTTTGGCCGCGCCGCATCTTCGGCTGGGCATAGATCTGGAGGGCTTCTTCCTCGGTGATCGTGAAGATCTGTTCCTCGCTGCTCAGGGAGCGTGAATCCGTGCCCTTCTTCAGATACGGCCCGTACCGGCCGTTTTGCGCGGTGATCTCGTTGCCCTCTGCATCCTTGCCAACTACGCGTGGCAGGCTGAGTAGCTGCAAAGCCGTATCGAGATCAACGGTTGCCAGGTTCATCGACTTAAACAGTGAGGCCGTGCGCGGCTTGGGTTTGCGTTTCGGTTTTTCTTCCGGCTCCGGCAGCACCTCGGTCACGTAGGGCCCAAAACGCCCATTCTTGGCCACAATCGTGTGACCGCTCTCGGGATCGACGCCGAGCTCACGCCCATCATCCGCGCTGGCTTCCAGCAGTTCCCGAGCCTTTTCTACCGTCAGCTCATCGGGGGCGATATCGTCCGGTACGGAGGCGCGCTTCGGCTCCTCTTTACCGTCCCCATCAACTTCCAGGTAGGGGCCGTACCGCCCCACTCGCAGGGTGATGCCGGGGGCGATATCTACCGAGTTGATAGCGCGCGCGTCAATATCCCCTAGGCCTTCGACCTGGCCTTGCAGGCCATCACCGGCTGCCTGCGGCCCAAAGTAGAAATCGGTCAACCACTGCACGCGGTCGCGTTCACCGGCGGCAATTTGGTCTAGGTCCGATTCCATTTCCGCGGTGAAATCGTAGTCCACCAGTCGGGGCAGGTTTTCTTCCAATAACCGCACGACGGCGAAAGCCAGCCAGGTGGGGATCAGGGCTTGCCCGCGCCGCACCACATAGCCGCGATCAGCGATCACACTCATGGTGGCGGCATAGGTGGAAGGCCGCCCGATCCCGCGTTCTTCCAGTGCTCGCACCAGGGAGGCTTCAGTGTAGCGCGGTGGCGGGGTGGTGGAGTGGCCATCTGCGGACGCATCCGCCACCGTCACCGTTTGCCCCTCACTAAGGGTAGGCAGACGGCCGGAGTCGGCGTCGTCGCGCTCATGCCGGCCGGCGTCGCGGCCTTCTTCATAGACGGCCAGGAAGCCGCGGTGGGTGATGACCGTGCCGGAGGCGGAAAACTCGAGCTCCTGCCCGGAGGCCGCTACCTGCAGGCGCACGCTGGCGGTTTGCCCGAGCGCATCAGTCATCTGGGAGGCGAGGGTGCGCCGCCAGATGAGGTCATAGAGTTTCAGCTGGCTCGTCGATAGTTCTCCGGCCACCTGATCTGGGGAGCGGAAGGTGGAGCCGGCCGGGCGGATAGCCTCGTGCGCCTCCTGGGCACCTTTGGCTTTCTTCTGGTAGATCCGGGGTTTATCGGCCACATTCTTAGCGCCGAACAGTTCTTGGGCCTGCTTGCGGGCGGCCGCAATCGCCTGCCCGGACAGCGCCGAGGAGTCGGTACGCATATAGGTGATGTAACCGTTTTCGTACAGCGACTGGGCGGTGCGCATCGTCTCGCGTGCGCTCATCCGTAGTTTGCGGGAGGCCTCCTGTTGCAGAGTGGAGGTGGTGAAGGGCGCGGCCGGACGGCGCTTGTACGGTTTCGTCTCCACCGCTGCCACTCGTGCCTGCTCCTGCGCGGCAGACAGCGCCTGCGCAATCGCGAGGGCACCGGCTTCATCTAGGACCCGGACTCCGGCCTTGGTTGCCTTGGCGCTGAGGGCGCCGTCGTCACCGAAATCCCGACCTACGGCCAGGCGGACGCCGTCAATACTGGTGAGCCGCGCAGTAAAGTCGGGGTCGTCACTACCGGCGGTGAAGGTGGCCGTTAAGTCCCAGTAGTCGGCGGCGGTGAACGCCATCCGTTCACGTTCACGCTCCACTACCAGTCGGGTGGCGACCGATTGGACGCGCCCGGCGGAGATACCCGCCTTCACCTTGCGCCACAGCAGGGGGGAGACTTCGTAGCCGACGAGGCGGTCTAGAATCCGGCGGGTTTCTTGGGCGTCAACCAGGCGGAGGTCCACATCCCGCGTAGCAGCCTTGGCAGCCTCGATGGCCTCCGGGGTGATCTCATGAAAGACCATCCGTTTAACCGGGACCTTCGGTTTGAGCACCTCCAGTAGATGCCAGGCAATGGCCTCCCCTTCGCGGTCCTCATCAGTGGCCAGGATGAGTTCATCGGCGTCCTTTAACTTGCGCCGCAGCTCGGTGACCTTCTTTTTCTTATCGGCGTGCACCACATAGTAGGGGTCGAAGCCATTATCGACGTCGACGGCGAAACGACCGTAGGACCCCTTCTTCATATCCGCCGGAAGCTCGGATGGTTGGGGTAGGTCCCGAATGTGTCCCACCGATGCTTCCACCACGTAGTCGCTGCCCAAATACTGGCCGATCGTGCGCGCTTTCGCGGGCGATTCGACGATCACGAGTGAACGGGTCTGTGACACGGGGCTTCCTTAGGTACGTCAATTGTGTGGTGGAACCAGCGGTTCCTACGCCTGGGCGAGAATACGCCCACCCAGCCATATTAAGAGTAGTGCCAGAATACGCGCTGTTTCGCAAAACGAAACGCGCCGATCCACCGCTACTACCGCATACCCTACACACCCCCACGGCCCTCCTCACCCTCTTTATTCACAGGGTTTATTCACAACCGTGTGCACAGGAACGGCTTTATGCCCCTCCCTTTGTGGACAGTTCCGAAACGCTCCGATTAGACGCACGTTTTCCGCATGATTTCGCGGAAAACGCGATTAAAGGTTAGAGCGTCAATTCACGGGTGTGCCGGTGTGCTCTACTGCGGAACGCCGAAGTTATCCACCGCACCGCGTTATGTGTGGGCAATCGCACGGGTCGGTGCGCGGAACTCTCCGCGCCACCAGATCACAGCCACGAGCAGTGCGGGTACGATCCACCCGCAAACGCCAAGAATCGTGGCGCGAGTCGTGTCGATAGCGGCCACCGGGGTGTGAGCTAGTACCAGAGCCAAGCCGGCTGAGGCGTTAAGTGCCCCATGCCCGACGGCTGCCGGCCACACGCTGCCACTGCGTAAGCGCACCCAATACAGCAGTGCTCCAATGAGGGTACACATTCCAACCATGGCTCCGGCTGCCGCCAGCGGCGTCGCTCCCGGATAGTTATAGCCCAGCAGCAGCAAGGGCAGGTGCCACAGCCCCCACAGCACCCCGCTAATGAGGATCGTGGGGGCAGTGCCAAGCGTGGCTAGCTGAGGCATGAGCCAGCCACGCCACCCGATCTCCTCCCCCAGAGCAGGCAGAATATTGAGCAGCGAAAAGAAGATTACCGAGATTACTTGGGCAAAAAGAATCTCGTGCATGGTGGCCATCTGAGAGGTGTCCTGCCCGGTGATCAGCGCCTCAGCTAAGACGATCTCCCGTAAGCCGGATAGCTCAGCAAGATCGAAACGGTAGACCCCGCATAGCGCAGAGGTTCCCAAGGCTGCCACCACCAGCAGAATCATCCCGAGCCAGGCGAGCACAAACCAGAAGAAGAACCGTTTATAGGGCGGGCGCACCAGGATACCGAGCCGAGCCCAAGCATCCTTGAGGGGAATCTTCTGCACCCATAGGCTCACCACCACCGCCGCGATCATGGGGGTGGTCATCATGGCCACCAGGATGGGAGTTAAGAATCCGTGGGCCAGCCCCTGCCCAGAGGTGTAGAGCGGCAGAGCGATCAGCCAGGATGAGCCGTAGGCGACCGCCACGAAGATCGCTACCGGCAGCCACAGGTCGCGGCCTGTACGCTCCGGCTGGCGCGGCTGGGCCGCGCCAGCGCCGTCGTCGGGAGTGCTCATCGAGTTTCGAGGAGGGTGGCTACCAGCGAGTGGAAGAACCCGGCGCCGTCAGTGCCGGTGCGTGGGCCGAGGGGGCCGTCGGGCCCGTAGCCGGCTTCCACCGCGTGTTCGGGGTGCGGCATGAGTCCGACGACGTTGCCCGCCTCATTGCATATCCCGGCAATATCATTGACCGACCCGTTCGGGTTGAAGCCTTGGTAGCGGAAGACGACGCGGCCCGCCTCCTCCAGCTCGCGCACGGTTGCCTCATCGGCCACGTACTGGCCCTCCCCGTTTTTCAGCGGGATGGTGATGGTCTGGCCGGCGCTGAATGAGCGGGTGAAGGGGGTGCCGGCGTTGTCCACGCGCAGCTGCTGGTCGCGGCAAATGAAATGCTGGTGGTCATTGCGCACCAGAGCCCCGGGCAGCAGGTGGGATTCACACAGGATCTGGAATCCGTTGCAGATCCCGAGCACCGGCATACCGCCGCGGGCGGCGTCCACGATCGCGTCCATAATGGGCGCGAAGCGCGCGATCGCGCCGCAGCGCAGGTAGTCGCCGTAGGAGAAGCCGCCCGGCAGGATGACGGCATCGATCTCGGCTACCGAATCATCGGCATGCCACAGCGGCACCGCCTGGGCGCCGGTTAGGCGTACGGCCCGCAACGCGTCTTGATCGTCGAGGGTTCCGGGAAAGGTAACCACGCCAATCCGCAGCGCCGCGACGGCTTGCTCATCAAAGGAGGCATCCTGGTTCAGGGCCATGTTGGTGGTTACGGGAGCGTCAAGATCCAGACCGCTCAAATCGGTTGCGGATGCACACATTAGCGCTGGTCCTCGCTGACGTACACGCCCACGACGTCTTCAATGACGGGGTTTGACAGGGTGGTGGCAGCAACCTCACGGGCGTGCTCCAAGTGTTCGTCGGTGACGTCCCCGTCCACCGTCAGCTCGAAACGCCGCCCCTGCCGTACCGCGGTGAATAGGGAGTCACCGGCGCGGTTGAGGGCACCGTGAATGGCCTTGCCCTGGGGATCGAGAATCTCCGGCTTGGGCATAACTTCCACAATGATCCGACCCATTGTTCCTCTTTCGTTTGGCGTCCAGCACTCACCCTAATGGGTTGGGGGTGGCAGAACTAGACTTCTTTTAAAACTGTCCTACCTGCTGGACATTACAGTTCCGGGTCCTGCCCGGTCAGGCGCTGGTAGGCCTCCAGGTAGCGTTGCCGGGTGGCGTCTACGATCTCGGCGGGGAGCGCGGGTGGCGGCTCGGCTCCGGTACGGTCCCACCCGGAGGCCTGGGAGGTGAGCCAGTCACGCAAGTACTGTTTATCGAACGACGGCGTGGCCCGCCCCGGCTGCCACTCCTCGGCGGGCCAGAAGCGGGATGAATCCGGGGTGAGCACCTCATCGCCCAGAATAATGTTTTCGGCGGCGGGCTCGGGGTGCTGGCCGAATTCGAATTTCGTATCCGCCAAGATTATGCCGCGCTCGGCGGTAACGGCGGCTGCGCGCGAATACAGTTCCAGGGTCGTGTACCGCAGTTTCTCGGCGGCCTGCCTGCCCACCCGCTGAACGACCTCATCGAAGGTGATGTTCTCGTCATGCCCGCCTACGTGGGCTTTGGCGGCGGGGGTGAAGATCGGTTCGGGGAGTTGGTCGCCTTCCCGCAGGCCGTCCGGCAGGCGTACCCCGCAGATTTGGCCGGTGGCGCGGTATTCGCTGAGGGCGGCACCGGTAAGGTATCCGCGGGCCACACACTCAATGGGGTACATGTGCAGGTGCCGGCAGATCATGGCCCGCCCACGCACCTGCTCGGGCACGTCCAAGGAGACCACATGGTGCGAGGTGAGGGCACTGAGTTGGCGAAACCACCACAGCGATAGTTGGGTGAGGATCTTGCCCTTATCCGGGATTTCAGTGGGCATGATGTGGTCGTAGGCGCTAATACGGTCCGAGGCCACCACCAGCACGACGTCCCCGTGGCTGGAAACGGAGGAGTCCTGGGGAACGTAGAGATCGCGTACTTTCCCCGAATATGTATGTGCCCAACCGTCTAAATCAAGCATGACGCCCACCTCAACTCGTCTTACTGCTCATCCTGCCATGTGGCGGCCGTGGTGGCTATGCCTGTCCGCGAATAATCTGCGGCAATATCGCGCCGGTAGTGGCTGCCGGCTAGCTGTATGCGTTCAAGGATGCCGTAGGCGTGAGCGCGGGCGGATTCGACGTCGTCGCCGCTACCAACGACCCCCAAAACCCGGCCGCCGGCGCTAACGAGTGCACCATCCTTCCAGGCGGTTCCGGCGTGACGCAGGTGCGGGTCGGCGGCGTCGATTCCGGTGATCGGGTCTCCGAGGGTGGGGGTGGCAGGGTACCCGGCGGCGGCGAGTACGACGACGACGGCCGCGCCATCGCGCCAGCGCGGAGCGGGTTGGCTGGCCAGGGTGCCGGTGGCACAGGCGTGGAGCAGCTCGGCCAGGTTTGATTCCAGCATCTCTAGGACGACCTGCGTCTCCGGGTCCCCAAAACGGGCGTTAAACTCGATGACTTTCACTCCGCCGGGCGTGATCGCAAGCCCGCAGTACAGCAATCCGCTGAAGGGGGTGCCGCTGGCGCGCATATGGTCCACGACCGGTTGGGCCACCCGCTGCACAACCTCATCTGTGAGGCCCGCCGGCAGCCACGGTAGCGGCGTGTACGCCCCCATGCCGCCGGTGTTGGGGCCAGTGTTGCCCTCACCTACGCGTTTGAAATCCTGCGCGGGCAGCAGGGGGATCACGGTGGTGCCGTCGGTTAAGCAGAAGAGGGAAACTTCGGGGCCGTCGAGGAATTCTTCGACGACGACGCTCCCGCCCTGGCGGATACACGCCTCGGCATGGCTCAATGCGGCGTCTTTGTCGGTGGTGACGATGACGCCTTTTCCGGCGGCTAGGCCGTCATCTTTGACCACATAGGGGCTGCCGAATTCCCGTAGCGCGTCGTCTACCTGTTCTAGGTTCAGGCAGGTGTGGGCGGCGGCGGTGGGGACGCCGGCGGCGGCCATGACGTTCTTGGCAAAGGACTTGGAGGCTTCTAATTCGGCGGCGGCTTTGCTGGGGCCGAAGACGGCAATACCGGCCTCGCGCAGGGCGTCGGAGACGCCAGCGACGAGCGGGGCTTCTGGGCCGATCACCACCAGGTCAATCCGGTGCTGACGGGCGGCGTCGACCACGGCGGCAGCGTTGGTAGCGTCCAGGGCGAGGTTCTGGCCGATGGTGGCGGTGCCCGGGTTTCCGGGGGCGGTGTAGAGGACGGTGGCGGGATCGCGGCGGAGGGCGACGGCGAGGGCATGTTCACGCCCGCCGGAGCCGAGGAGGAGGATTCTCACACTGGCACAGTAGCCCAGATCACCCGCTCGACCCAAACGCGGGTGGATTCATACGCGGCGAGGCCGGGCCCTGCCGGACCCGGCCTCATTCACGTGGGCGCTTATGGGAGCGCGCGTTGAACTTTAGGCGTTCTTGGCGGCTTCCATGCGTTCGCGCATCTTCTTCAGCTGCTCGTTGATGCGAGCGGGGACCTTATCCCCGAACTGAGCGAAGTATTCCTCGGTCAGATCGACTTCCTTCATCCAGGCTTCCGGATCGATCTCGTAGAGCTTGTTCCAGTCTTCTTCGCTGAAGCCCTCCAGGCCTTCAGAGTTGAAGTCTTCGAACTTCGGGTAGCGGCCGGTCGGGCCGTCTACGGCCTCAACTTCACCGCCGGCGCGGCGCACGATCCAGTCGAGTACGCGGGAGTTGTCGCCGAAGCCGGGCCACAGGAACTTGCCGTCTTCATCCTTGCGGAACCAGTTGACCTGGTAGACCTTGGGGAATTTCTCGCCGAGTTCGTCCTGCATATCCAGCCAGTGGCCCCAGTAGTCGGCCATGTTGTAGCCACAGAAGGGCAGCATGGCGAAGGGATCGTGGCGCAGGGAGCCAACCGAGCCTTCCGCAGCAGCGGTCTGTTCGGAGGCGACGGAAGCGCCGATGAACACGCCGTGTGCGCCGTCGTACTGTTCGGCAACCAGCGGCACGTTGGTGGCGCGGCGGCCACCGAAGAGGATCGCGTCCACCGGCACACCCTGGGGGGCTTCCCAGTCCTCGCAGATGATGGGGCACTGCGAGGCGGGGGTGGTGAAGCGGGAGTTCGGGTGGGCGGCCAGTTCGCCACTGTTGGGCGTCCAGTCGTTGCCATGCCAGTCGATGAGGTGTTCGGGCGTTTCGCCGTCGATACCTTCCCACCACACATCGCCGTCGTCGGTCAGAGCGACGTTGGTGAAGATGGTGTTCTCGCGCATGGTGTCCATGGCCATCGGGTTGGTCTTGTAGGACGTACCGGGGGCGACGCCGAAGAAGCCGGCCTCCGGGTTGATGGCGTACAGGCGACCGTCCGGGCCGGGGCGCATCCAGGCGATGTCATCGCCCACGGTCTCGACCTTGTAACCCGGGATGGTGGGCTGCAGCATGGCGAGGTTCGTCTTGCCACAGGCGGACGGGAAGGCAGCGGTGACGTGGTACTGCTTGCCGGACTTCTCGTCGGTCAGGCGCAGGATGAGCATATGCTCGGCCATCCAGCCATCGCGGCGAGCCATGGTGGAGGCGATGCGCAGGGCAAAGCACTTCTTGCCCAGCAGCGCGTTGCCGCCGTAACCGGACCCGTAGGACCAGATTTCGTTGGTTTCCGGGAAGTGGGTGATGTACTTTTCGTCGTTGCACGGCCAGCTGGTGTCTTCCTGGCCGGGCTCCAGCGGCGCCCCCACAGAGTGGACGGCGGGTACCCACGGCTTACCTTCGCCGATGAGTTTGAGGGCTGGGGTGCCCATGCGGGTCATGATCCGCATGTTGACGACGACGTAGGGCGAGTCGGTCAGCTCAATGCCGAGCTGGGAGATGGGGCCGCCTACCGGGCCCATCGAGAAGGGAATAACGTACATGGGACGGCCGCGCATGGCGCCGTCGAAAACCCTGCGTAGCGTTTCCTTCATTTCCTTCGGATCGGCCCAGTTGTTGGTGGGGCCGGCGTCTTCTTCCTTCTCCGAGCAGATGAAGGTGCGTGATTCCACGCGCGCAACGTCTGAGGGCAGGGATCGGGCCAAGAAGCTATTGGGGCGCTTTTCCGGGTTGAGGCGGGTAAACATCCCGGACTCGACCATCTGGGTCGTCAAGCGATCCCATTCTTCCTCGGAGCCATCACACCAGATGACTTCCTCCGGCTTGGTCAGTTCGGCTACCTGCGCAACCCAGTCAACGAGCTCCTTCGGCGCGATTTCAGGTGCGCCTTCAGCAATCTGAGTGGCGTCTACGGTCATTTTCTCCTCCATTATCGCCTCCGGGGGCGGCTCCTCCGAGGCTGGGTGTTGAGACCAGGTTTGTACCGCTGCCTCTATTTTTCCGTGCCTGCGACTCCATCGGTGGAGACGAAGGGCCCAGATCGGCGCGGCACCTCCCTTAGTATCTCAACAAACCGGTCAAATAAGCCCACTGTTTCGGGCTTCCGAAATTTTCCTGCGACTATTCTCACCCCTAATGATGCGGCTCCAAGCGGCACTTCGCTGGTAGCTGACGCGCTGCGGGAGGTGGATCCCACGGTGCTCCCGGCGCGCTGCTGCTCACCATTGCGCCACGAATCGTTAACCAAAGTGCGGCTCCGCTCGCTTTCCATAGTTGCGCGAATATAGCAGGATAGCTATATGAATACTTCCCACCAGAAAATGACGAGTCGGCGCTTCCTCGCCGTGCTCCTCCTTCCCCTCATCCTGTTCTTGGCCTCCTGTAAGATCCACGCCGCCATCGAAGTGGTGGACGAGAACACCGCCAACACCACGGTGACCATGGAGATGCCGAAGGATGCCGTCTCCGGTTTCGGCATCACCTCCTGCGATGATCTCAAGTCCGAGATGCTGGACGGCAAGAATGAGGGCGCCAACCTCACGGATAATTCCGATGACTCCACCATTCGTTGCGTCATCGAGGAGAAAGGGCAGTCTCTCGACAAGGTCGAAGGTGACGGGCTCACCATTGAGCATAAGGACGGCAAGTATATTGCTAAGGCCGCGGGCGATACGGAAGCCGCGGGCATGTCCGGTATGCTTTCCGGCTTCGATTTCACCCTCGAATTCACCTTCCCCGGCGCTGTTGAGAAGGTAGAAACCACCGCCGGTGAGGACTCCTACTCGATCAGCGGCAACACTGTTACGTTCAAATCCATTAAGGCCATGGCGGAAGGTTTCACGATCACGGCGGCTGAGTCCGGTGGCGGTTCATCTACCCTGTGGATCATTATCGGTATCGTTCTCGCGCTCATTCTCATCGCTGTAGTGGTGGCACTGGTGCTGCTGAAGAAGAAGGGCAAGTCCGATCCGAATGCCGCACAGGGCCCCAGCGACTTCCCCGGCTCCGGTAATTATGGCGGCCCGCAGGGCCCGGGCGCTCCGCAAGGCCCGAGTAATTATGGTGCCCCGCAAGGCCCCGGTACGGCGGGCAACTACGGCGGCCCCCAAGCCGGGTACACCAGCCCGCAGGGTGGGCCCCAGCAGCCGATGACCGGTGGCCCGACGCCGGGATATCAGCCTGGCTCACAAACGTATGGGCAGCCGTCTAGCGGCCAGTCTCCTTACGCCCAGCCGTCTGCTAACCAGGCTCCCTATGGTCAGCCGAATCAGCAGCCCGGCGCTGCCCCGCAACAGTCCGGCTGGCAGCAGCCCGGCTCGCAGCAACCTGGCCCTGAGCAGCCGCGCCCGGGTGAGCCGACCGATCCGTCCACCGGCTTTACCGAGCCGCGTAACCCGAACGTTTAGGACGCCATAGCGGCTAGCTAGCTTCAACCGAGACTAGCTCGAGTTGCAGACACAAAGCTGGGGGCGGGTTTCACCCGCCCCCAGCTTTACGTCGTCGTCGGGAAGTATGACTGGTAGGTGCGCCGCCCTCGGGCGAGCGCGCGACCCGCACCGAGCCCGTTAGGGCAGCAGCTCGTGGCGGACGATGGTGGCGTCGCGGCTGGGGCCCACACCGATCGAAGAAATCCGGCAGGTGGCCATATCCTCTAAGCGGCGCACGTAATCCTGGGCGCGCTGCGGCAGGTCAGCGAACTCGCGGCAGCCGGTGATGTCCTCCTGCCAGCCGGGCAGCTCCTCATAGATCGGCTCGGCATGGTGGAAGTCGCTTTGCGAAACCGGCATCTCATCGACGCGCTCACCATTGACCCGGTAGCCCACGCAGACCGGAATCTGCTCATAACGGGAGAGGACGTCCAGCTTGGTCAGCACAATATCGGTCAAGCCGTTAACGCGGGCCGCATAGCGGGCCACCACCGCATCAAACCAGCCGGTGCGGCGCGGGCGGCCCGTCGTGACGCCAAACTCCCCGCCGGCTTGGCGCAGATCCTCACCTACCGAGTCATGCAACTCCGTGGGGAACGGGCCCTCCCCCACGCGGGTGGTGTACGCCTTACTCACCCCCACCACGCGATCAATGCGCGTCGGGCCAATCCCGGTGCCGGTGCAGGCCCCGCCGGCGGTGGCAGAAGAAGACGTGACGAACGGGTAGGTGCCATGATCAACGTCCAGCATGGTGGCCTGCCCTGCCTCGCACAGGATCGTCTTCCCCGCATCCAGGGCCCGGTTCAGTTCCAGCGAACAATCGATCACCATGGGGCGGATACGCTCCGCATACTGCAATAGCTCATCGGCCACCGCGTCCGCAGAAATAGCAGACCGGTTATAGACCTTCACCAGCAGCGAATTCTTATTTTCTAACGCACCCGCAACCTTTTGCCGCAGGATCGACTCATCAAATAGGTCCTGCACGCGAATCCCAACGCGGTTCATTTTATCCGCGTACGTGGGCCCAATTCCGCGGCCCGTCGTGCCGATCTGGCGAGCCCCCAAGAACCGTTCAGAAACCCGATCCAACGTGCGGTTATATGAAGGGATGATGTGCGCCGAAGCGGAAATCCGCAGCCGCGAGGTATCCACCCCACGATCCTCCAGCGCGATAATCTCCTCAAAAAGCACCTCGGGATCAACCACCACGCCATTACCGATAACCGGGGTGACGCCGGGAGACAAAATCCCCGACGGCAACAGATGGAGCGCGTATTTTTCACCGTCCACCACCACCGTGTGGCCGGCATTATTCCCGCCATTAAATTTCACAACATAATCGACCCGATTGCCAAGCTGATCGGTTGCCTTGCCTTTCCCTTCGTCCCCCCACTGGGTTCCTACGACAATGATGGCAGGCATGACCTCTCCCTTCGGTTCTGCAGCGCTGCGCTAGCGGGCGTTTGCCGCCCGTCCCAGCGTACCCAATTCAGAGGCTTACAGGGGCTGTGTCTCACGTCCCACGTCCACCCGCGCCCAACCGGTGCGAGCGATTATGCCACCGGATATGGTGCGGTTCCTGTTCGACGTTACCGGCCTGAGCGAGAGTATCGCTATCCTCGATAAGGATCCCGGGTTTCCCGCCTGAGCCGGGGCCTAACCTGCGTCTTAATTACGCGCGTTTAGCCACGCCTACTGCTGCACCGCTGCCGCAGACCGCGCGGGCACCACAATATGGCCCGTCACTGCCTGGCCGGTGAGCAGATCAGTGCCCACAATCCCAGAAATCTGCGCCGCCGTATCGGCGTGATTGAGTAGGAACGTCACCGCCCCACGCTGTACGCGCTCCACACCAGCAGGCATACCGGCCCGCGGGGAGGTAAGCCGCTGGCGGGCTTGCGCCACCTGGAAGATCGCGCTGCGCCCCGCTGAGGAAAGGTCGGTCGCAATATAGGTGGCCGCGCCCTGACCGCAGCGCCGGTGTGTAATCGCCGGTTGGGCAGTGAGGTCGCCCGCCGCGAATTCTGCCCATACGGTGACGCCGTCGTCGAGGAGTAATTCCTCCGCCCACAGTGCCCCGGCGAGCGCCGGCCGGGGCCGCGCCATCCGATCGAGGGCGCGATCCAGCGGAGTACCCCGCACGGCCTCCAATACCACCTCATCAACGCGGGCCGGATGGCTGATCGCCGCTGAAATCGCGTCCGTGCGCGGATCGACCTCCGGCCCCAGGGGCGCCACCGCGCTGCCCGCCGGCAGGTGATGGTCAGCCACCCGCACGCCGGTCAGTGAGCGTAAGGATCGCCCGTAACCGCCCGTGGCCACTTTTCCGGTTTCATCGCAGATTCCCGACGGCGCCGCCACGATCACGTCTGCTCCCGCATCAGCCGCAGCCTGCAGGCGCTTAGCGAGGGCGTCACTGAGCGCATAGAGTTCCGGCACCACAATGACCTGATACCCGGAGAAGTCTGAATCCGGGAAAAGAAAGTCCACCGGCCACCCGGCCTCGAACGCCGTTGCGTGCCAGGCGCGGATCGCCTCGATCCCGCGGTCCGGTCCGGGGCCGACCGCGGCCTGCCGATGCCACAGGGACTCCCAATCGATCAGCAGCCCGATGGGGGTATCCACGCGCGCCCCCACGACCGGTGCCAGCCGCCCGAGCGCACGGCCCAGCTGCACAACCTCTGCCCAGGTGCGCGAATCGCGCCCGGCGTGCGGGACTATTGCGGAATGGAATGCCTCCGCGCCGCGCACGGACTGGCGCCACTGGAACTGCATGATTCCATCGGCGCCGTGGGCCACCCGTTGCAAAGACTGCAAGGTAAAAACACCGGGGCGTTTGCGGGCGTTGCGGTCCCGCCACTGCACCATACCGGTGACTTGCTCCATCAGCAGGAAGGGCTGCCCGTCGCGTAAAGAGCGGGACAAATCCGAAACAAAGGCAGTTTCGCGGGCCGCCGTCGTCGTTCCCGGATCCGGGTAGGAGTCATCACTGACCACGTCTACCTCCGGTGCCCACCGGCGATAATTTGTGGGCTCGAATAGCCCCATGAAATTAGTGGTGATGGGTTTATCGCTATGCTCCCGGATAGCTGCTTTTTCAGCCAGATAACACGCCCGCAAGGCGTCGTCACTGAAAGCGGCAAAGTCGGCCACCTGGCCGGGGTTCGGGAAGGTCGGCATAGCTGCCGGCGTATGGACCTGCGTGAAATCAGTGTAGTGCTGGGACCAGAACGCGGTACCCCACGCGTCGTTGAGCGCCTCAATTGTGCCGTAGCGGTTGCGCAGCCACCGCTGAAAATCCCGGGTGGACTCAGCGCAGTGACACTGGGCCACATGGCAGCCGTACTCATTCGAGATATGCCACAGCCGTAGCGCTGGATGGTCCGCGTACCGCTGTGCCAAGGCGCCAGCCAGGCGAGTGGCGAACTCGCGGAAGATCGGGGAGGAGGGGCAGTACTGTTGCCGCGAACCTACCCCCAACCGCCGCCCGTGCGCATCCACGGGGAGTGTCTCGGGGAATTCGCGCGCCATCCACACCGGCGGGGAGGCGGTAGCGGTAGCCAGATCGACGGCGATACCTCCTGCCGCCAGTTCATCGAGGACCCGATCGAGCCACGCGAAGTCATAACGCCCCGGTTCTGGTTCTAGCAACCCCCAGGAGAACACGCCGACCGTCACCATTGTGACGCCCGCTTCTTGCATCAGCGCAATATCCTCGGCCAAGGTTTCGGCAGGCCACTGTTCCGGATTGTAATCGGCCCCATACGCGAGGAAGGTACCGAAATCACCGGGAAGCTGGGTGGGGGACGTCATGGAGAGCCTTTCTGGAGCTAGCGAGGGTACTAGAGCGGGACGGCACAATATCTCCGGGCATAGAGCGTGGGGCCTCCCGGCGGGAGGCCCCACGGCTATCGCATTGGGATAGGTTTACATCTTGGTGCCGGTGGAGCCGAGGCGTTCACAAGCCTCCACTACCCGGTCTGCCATACCCTTCTCGGCAGCCTTACCCCAGGAGCGCGGATCGTACATCTTCTTGTTGCCGACCTCGCCGTCAATCTTCAGCACGCCGTCGTAGTTGCGCAGCATATGCTCCACGACGGGGCGGGTGAAGGCGTACTGGGTGTCCGTATCCACGTTCATCTTGATGACGCCGTTGCGGACCGCGGTGGCGATCTCCTCAGCGGAGGAGCCGGAGCCACCGTGCATGACCAGGTCGAAGGGCATATCCTTGCCGACCTTCTGGCCCACCTCTTCCTGGATTTCACCGAGCAGCTCCGGGCGCAGCTTCACGTGGCCCGGCTTGTACACGCCGTGTACGTTACCGAAGGTCAGGGCAGTGATGTAGCGGCCCTTCTCCCCCAGGCCGAGAGCCTCGACGGTCTTCAGGCCGTCTTCCGCAGTGGTGTAAAGCTTGTCGTTGATTTCCCCGACGACGCCGTCTTCCTCCCCACCAACAACACCGATCTCAACTTCCAGAATGGTGTTGGCTTTCTGGGAGAGTTCCAGCATCTCCTGGGCAATCTCCAGGTTCTCTGCCAGCGGCACTGCTGAACCATCCCACATGTGGGACTGGAAGAACGGGAGCCGGCCAGCTTTAACTTCCTCAGCTTCCAGCTCCATGAGCGGGCGGATCCAGGAATCAATATTCTGCTTGGCGCAGTGGTCGGTGTGCAGAGCCACGGTTACGTTGTAGTTCTTGGCAACCTCGCGGGCGTAGGCAGCCATCGCGAGTGAGCCGGCCACCCGGTCCTTAACGGTGGAGCCGGACCAGTATTCCGCGCCACCGACTGAAACCTGGATGATGCCGTCGGATTCCGCTTCCGCAAACCCCTGCAGCGCAGCAGTGAGAGTCTGGGATGACGTCACGTTGATGGCCGGGTAGGCGAACTTGCCCGCCTTCGCCCGGTCGAGCATCTCGTTGTAAACCTCGGGAGTTGCAATGGGCACGATGGCCTCCTAATGGACTCGAATAGGTACGTTCCTATTGTTCCATGACTCGCCACTTTCGGTCATAGGACCTAGCGCCCGAAACTACTTAAGGTGACCCTTCTGACCCTCCTGGGCCGAATTTCGGAGGATATTGCTGGGTCCACGCCCACATTGCAATGGCGGCCGCGTGGCCTACATTCATGGAGCGTGTGGAACCGTATTGGCTGATATGCAGCACCCTGGTGCATGCCTGGATCATCTCTGTTGACAATCCACGCGATTCGGAGCCAAAAATAAGGGCACAATGACGCGGCAGTTCCGCAG
Source organism: Actinomycetes bacterium (assembly GCA_023387755.1). GTDB lineage: Bacteria > Actinomycetota > Actinomycetes > Actinomycetales > Actinomycetaceae > Bowdeniella. Next base: position 21,853 of record JAEWHO010000030.1, read on the forward strand.
TCTCCAGGGGACGCGAGCCCGGGATATTATCAATCCCCACCGGGGTGATTTCCCGTTCCTCGCACCACTGTGCGAAGGCGCCGGCGTCCGAATGGTGGAAAACATGCTGATAGCGGTCGGTGACCATCGCGCCGCGTTTATTCCACCGCCGCCGCCCCACAATATGGACTGCCGCCACCGCAAGCGCGTTCGCAGTGCGCACGATGCTACCGATATTGAAATCGTGGTCGAGATTTTCGACGGCGATATGGAGCGGCTGCCGCCGCTGGTCGATATCGGCGACGATAGCCTCCATAGTCCAATAGCGGTAATGGTCTTCTACATTGCGGGCATCGCCTTGCAGTAAGAGGTCGCGATCATAACGCTTGTCCTGCTGCCACAGACGATCGCCGTCGGGATGCGGGCCAACACCGCGCCCGGCATCCGGATGAGGGGCCACAGCCCCGACTACCTCCGCGGGTGGGCCCGATACCCTATCGACCATCGTTGCTTTCGCGCATATCTCGCTGTTGGGCAAAGGTCGCGTTCGGGGCGGCCCGCACTGCCGGGTCGGTTGATTCAAAGAGTTCCGTTTGGCTTAGAGGTCCCGCGATCATGGGCCAGCCGTAGACAGCTTTCTTGGCCAGGGCGTGGGCATCCTTGACCTGGGTGTTGTAGTAGCGACGCCCAGCCGCAATCCGATCCTCGGTGTTGGTGAGTTGAGCCTGTAGTACCTGGAAGTCCTCGCTGTTGCGCACTGCGCCGTATTCATCGGTGAGTTTAAACAAGTCTTCCAGTGCCTCCGAGAGCGCATTTTCTCGCTGCGCCTGTTCAACCGGCCCCACCCCGGTGCCTGGTTGCTCCATCACACGAGTACGGAATTCGCTATCTTCATCCCGCCGCCGCGCTTGGGCGAGGGTCCCCTCCACTCGGGTGAGCACATCCTGAGCAGGGCCGGGAATCTCACGCCGCACCAGTGCCACCAGTTCGGGCACCACATCGTAGCGGCGGTCCAGCTCCACCTCCACCTGCCGCCAGGCCTCTTGCACCTGCGTCATCTTTTTAGCCCCATTACGCCGCAGTAGGAGAGCAAATATGACTGCCGGGATGACTACGGCCGCCACCACCACCAGGGCGATACTCATGTAATTCACGGGACCTCCTGACCCGGCTGGTTATCTTGACTCGAATCTAGTCGCTTAGACCCAGATCAGCGAGGCCAAGCGCGGCGAAGTAGGGAACTTCGAGCGCCTCAATTTTTTCCTTCGCCCCCGTGTTTCTATCCACAACGACGGCGCACGCCACCACCTCAGCTCCCGCAGCGCGGGCGGCTTCAATCGCGGTAATCGGCGAACCACCGGTGGTGGACGTATCCTCCACTACCACCACGCGACGACCAGCAATATCTGGCCCCTCAATCTGCCGCTGCATCCCGTGAGTTTTCGCGCTCTTGCGAACAACAAACGCATCAATACTGAGCCCGCGGGAAGCGGCTGCGTGCATAATCGCGCCCGCTACCGGGTCGGCCCCCATGGTCAGGCCGCCGACTGCGTCAAAGTCGTAGGGCGGGACGTCATGGTCTTCTAGCAGATCTAACATGACATGCCCGATCAGCGGGGCGGCCTCATGGTGGAGGGTGGCGCGCCGCAGATCAACGTAGTAGTCGGAGGTCAGGCCGGATGCCAACGTGACCTCCCCGTGAATAACGCTTAACTCGCGTACTAGTTGGGCCAACCGGGCCTTGGGGGTGTCATTAGTGCTCACGCCGCCATTGTAGTTGTTCAGACAACAACAGCGGCAGCCGGGTTCGGCTGCCGCTGCGTCGTCGTCGGAAAATCTATCCCTTGACCGAACCTGCTGCCAGGCCGGACTGCCAGAAACGCTGCAGTACCAGGAAGATAATGACCAGCGGGATTACGCCCAGCAGGGAGCCCATCAATACAGACCCATACTCGGGGGTGTTGTTCTGCGCCATCATGCCGTACATACCCAGCGTGACCGGCTTCAACTCATTCGAGCTGATCATCATTAACGGCAGGAGGAAGTTATTCCACGTGGCCACGAAGATGAACAGGAAGATCGTCACCATCGCGGGGGCGAGTAGACGCAGCACCATGGTGAAGAAAATACGGAACTCGCCGGCACCGTCGATGCGGGCCGCTTCAATCAGCTCATCAGGCACCGAGGTATCCGCGTACATACGCCCCAGGAATACACCGAACGGGGAGACGCAGGAGGGGATGATGACGGCGGCCATAGTGTTGGTCAGCCCCAGGCCGTGGAATACCAGGTAGAGCGGGACGGTTAGCAGCGCGATCGGTAGGAGCAGACCGGCCAGTACGGACAGTTGAATAGCATTACGCCCTGGGAAGGCAAATTTAGCGAGCCCATACCCGGCCGAAACGCTTAACAACGTGCCGATGACGCCGGCGGTAGTGGAATAAATAATCGAGTTCGCTACCCAACGCCAGTAGTCATGACGGGACCAGGTCATCAGGCCGTCATAGTTGCTCTGCACCGAGTTGTCCGCGAACCACAGAGATGAGCTTTGTAGGAGGTCCGGGTTGTCCTTAGTGGAGGAGATAATGAGCCAGTAGATGGGGAAGAGGAAGTAGATCGCCACGATCACCAGCACAATGCGGGTAACGATCTTCGCGGCTGCGGAAGGATCGAGGGAGCGCGGATGATTCCCGACGCTGGGACGGTAGGTGCGGCCATCAGGCAGCGTAGCTAGGCGTGCCATCAGTCAACCTTCCTTTGTGCAAAAGCGTAGATTGCCGCCAGGACTGCAGCGATCAGAGCCATAACGATAGATACTGCTGAGGCCGGGCCGGCACCGGAGGGCGAGAGCTGGCCCATCATGGTGTTGTAGGCCATCATCATCGGGGTGTAGTCCGCCCCCATCCAGGTGTTCTGCGTGTACATCACCTGGGGTTCGTTGAAGAGCTGGATCGTGCCGATAATTGAGAGCAGCACCGCCAGGAGCGCTGCCGGGCGCAGCAGGGGGATTTTAATCTTGGTGATAACTTGCCAACCGGTAGCACCATCGATCCGGGCGGCTTCATATAGCTCGCTGGGAACAGAGTGGAGTGCGGCTAGGAAAATGAGCATGTTATAGCCGGTGAAGGTCCAGGTGGTCATATTGGCCATGGACGCCAAGATGATATTTCGGTCAAAGAAATTGACGTCGAATCCGAGCTGTTGCAGCCCATAGACGATGGGGCTCATCTGCGGGTTGTAGAGATACAGCCACACCATGGCGGCGATAATGCCGGGGATAGCGTAGGGAAGGAAGAAACCCAACCGGTAGGCGCTAATCCTACGGATGAGGAGGGAATCCAGCAGCAGCGCCAAGGCCAGGGCTCCCAGGATCATCACCGGGATTTGGAAGGCACCGAAGAGGAGTACCCGGCCAATCCCCCGCCAGAAGCGGGCATTCATCACTACTTCTTCGTAGTTTTGCAACCCTACAAACTGTTCCACACTCTCCCCGCCACCGTACAGGCCGCCTCCCTTGGGCACGAGCTTGAAGAAGGAGCTGCGGATGGAAACGAGGATGGGGATGACAAAGCTGATAGTGAAGAAGATCGCGAAGGGCGCTAAGAAGGTCCACCCGAAGCGAGCTTCGCGCCGCCGACGAGCGCGGATTGACTTCTTATTCTGCTCGCTGGAAGCGGGCACATTTGCGGTACTACCGCTGGCGAGGTCCGTGGTAGCCGGCATCTGGGCGACCCCGGGCAGGTGGGCGGGGGTGTGGACGGCGCTGCCGTCCTCCCCAGCCTCTGCCTGCATCGGTTCACCCGTGGGGGGTGTTGATCGTGATGTCATTGCGTGGGTGCTCCCCTCATCTAACTGCGTGGGTTACTCCCACGCAATGATGGACGATCAGTATTACTCGGCTACGCTGATTCCAGCAGCCTTCAAGGACTCGATGGCTTCCTTCTGAGCTGCTTCGAAGATGTCAGCCACCTTAGCGCTACCTTCCTTCACATTGCCACCAATTTCGTTCATCTTGGTGCCAACAGCAGGCCAGGTAGGAGCGTAGGGGAAGTTCGGGTTCATGGCTTCGTTAGCCTTCATAAGCTCGGCGTAGACGTCCTGCCCGCCAAAGTTCTTCTTCCAGGCCTCCGGGGTTTCCCCCTTCTCGGTGTTAGTAGCAACAACCAGACCCTGCGATACCAGATCCTTCACCTGGGTGTTGTACCAGTTCGCGAATTCCACGGCTTCCTTGGGGTGGGCACAGCCCTTGATCACGCCGATACCGGAGCCACCGTCGGAACCGGTGGAGGGGGTGCCGGGGTTAAATTCGGGCAGCGGAGCAACCTGCCACTGTAAGCCAGCGTCACCAGCCTCCTTGGCGAGCTCATCCAGCATGAAGGCGGGTTCCCAACCGGCGGCAACAGTACCAATAATGGTGCCATCGAGCAGCTTGGCATTGAAATCATCGGACCAGCGGTCGATCTTCAGCATGAGATCGTTGTCAAGCATGTCCTGAACGATGCCCGCCACCTTCTGCGAGGCCTCACCGTTCACATCCACCTTCCAGGCGTCGCTAGCGGCGTCAAACCAGGTACCGCCGGCGGCCGCAGCCAGACCGGACATCCGGTACTGGGTTTCATCACCCTGCCAGGTATCGATGTACTTGCCAGCAGCCTTAGCCTTTTCAGCGGCGGCCTTCATCTCATCCCAGTTGGTGGGGGCGGTGATGCCGAGCTCATCAAAGGCGGCCTTATCGTAAACATAGATAAGGGGGCCGGTATCCTGGGGCAGACCGACGACGGCCTCGCCGAGCTTCATCATGCCCATGGCGCCAGCGGAGTAGTTGCCCTCGTATTCCTTGGTGAATTCGGCGACGTCCATGAGGTCGCCCTTGACGAATTCGGAGGCCACCTCACCGTAACCGATCTGTGCCAAGCAGGGGGCGTTACCCGCCTTTACGGCCTGCTCAATCTTGGCGTAAGACTCCTGCGGCTTACCTTCGAACTTCTGGGATTTCACCTGGATATTCGGGTGCTCCTCATTCCAGCGAGCAACCGATTCTTCCACCTTGACCATGCCATCGTTATCCGGCAGGCGGTGCCAGTATTCAATCTCAATCTTTTCGCCATCGGAAGCGCTTGGCGCCGCGGAATTCCCGCCTTCGGCCTTTCCGCCACCGCATCCCGCGAGCACGAGGGCCGCTGCTGCCAGCGCGCCCACCATAGCCGGAGTCCGGCTGAATTTCTTGTCAGACATCTCGTCGACCTCTCCGTCGATCCTCGTTGTGAGTCGCGCGGTTTTGCGCGCTTTCTATGAGCGACATGCGTGGCATCTCGCCTTGTACCACCATCTTACGAAAGATTGTGCGCGTTTCCTAGTTATGTTTGATATCAATTCGGCCGCAATCTACCACAACCGAACATCTACGGTGGTTTGCGCGCGTATTCTCGCCGTAAACCAACACCCGTCATTCGACGCTGGACGACGCAAACTAAGCTGGAGCCATGAAAATCGCTACCTGGAACGTCAACTCCATCCGCACCCGCATCAACCGCGTTATCGCCTTCCTAGAACGCGAACAGGTAGATGCGCTTGCAATTCAGGAGCTGAAATGCCGCGAACATCAGTTCCCCTTCGAGGCCTTCACGCAGGCCGGCTATGAAGTCGCGATGGTCGGCTACAACCAGTGGAATGGGGTCGCAATTGCCTCGCGGATCGGCCTAACAGCCGCCGACCCCGGATTTCCTGGCATGCCCGGGTGGGGCGATGGAGCCGAGAGTGAAGCCCGGGCGCTATCCGCCGTCGTCGGGAATGACGATAGCGGGAAGGTGGAGATCTGGAGCCTATATGTACCCAACGGCCGCGAACTCGATCACCCGCACTACACCTATAAATTGCAGTGGCTGGCGGCGTTAAAAGAATATATGGCGCAGCGGGTGGACGCTGACCCGCAAGCAAAGATTGCCCTCATGGGTGATTGGAATGTGGCACCGCTCGATGAGGACGTGTGGTCGATGGAGTTCTTTGCCGGCAAAACCCACGTCAGCGCCCCCGAGCGGGCGGCTTTTAATGCTTTTGGGGAAGCCGGGTTCACCGAGGTGACGCGCCCGCACGTCACGCAGTACACGTACTGGGATTACCAGCAGCTACGCTTTCCACGCAACGAGGGGATGCGGATCGACTTTGTCCAGTGCTCGCCAGCCCTCACCCCGCTGGTGACGACCGCGCGGATTGACCGAGATGAACGCAAGGGCAAGGGCGCATCCGACCATGTGCCCGTGATTGTAGAGCTAGAGTTTTAGGCTCACTAGCGGTTATCGACGAATTCGCAGATACGGGTGTTAAGGTCCGTCCACTTGGCGTGGTGCTCCTTGTTATAGGGTTCAGCCCCTAGGAATGCCGCCCCGACGCCGCGCTTCGGATCGACCCACGCGAAGGAGCCGGACGCACCAAAATGCCCGAAGGTTTCAGGACTGTGTGCGGGCGAAAGCCAGTGAGGATCCTTATGGGCGTGGATCTCGAAGCCGAGGCCCCAGGCATTTTCTTTATGCCGCCCGTAACTGGGTACGACGCCGTCGAGCCCAGGGAATTGGATCGAGGTGGCGGCGCGGAAACTCTCTGGTGAGACGAGGGTTGGCCGCATCCATTCGCGCACCAGTTCCGCGAGCGCCCGGGCGGTCCCATGAGCCCCGTAGGCCGGCGACCCGGTGAAGATGAGGTCGGCAATCCCGAGCGGGGTAAGCACCTGTTCATCCACCCAGGTTTGGATGTCGATGCCGGTTTCCTCCTCGAACCGCTCCCCCATCACTTCGATCCCCACATTGGAGTAGACGCGGTGGCGTTCGGGCCGCTGCGCCGGGTAGCCGGCTTCGAAGGGCAGGCCGGACGCGTGGGACATCAAATGCCGGATCGTCGCCCCGGGAGCGCGGGGCCCGGCGGGGGCGTCGAGGTCGAGTAGATGCCGGTCGACGGCGATCATCGCCGCGTAGACGGCGAGCGGTTTGGTCACGGACGCGAACGGGTAGTCAGTGGTGGTGACCCCTTCTTCATGGAGGATGCCCTCAGCGTCGACGACGACCAGGCCGCAGTCGAAACTCCACTCGCCCAGGATCGAGATGGCGGGCTCGGCGGATGCTGCGGCGGGCTGGGATGGGTGCGTCATGCACCTATCCTAAACAGCTCGGCCCTACCGAAGCAGGGCCGAGCAGCCGTTAGGCGCGCTGGAGGGTGAGCCCATCCTCGGCGCGTTCGACAGCCACCGTATCGCCGTCGTCAACCTCTCCCCCAATAATCATGCGGGCCAGAGCGTCACCGATTTGCTGCTGCACCAGGCGGCGCAGCGGGCGGGCGCCGTAGGCCGGATCGTAACCGGCTTCGGCCAGCCAAGCGCGGGCGTCATCGCTGACCTCCAGGCGAATCCGGCGGGCGCGCAAACGTTGCGCCATCGCCGCCACTTGCAGATCAACAATCCGCGCCAGTTCGGTTTGGCTGAGCGGATCGAAGATCAGCACTTCATCCAGGCGGTTGAGGAATTCGGGTTTGAACGCCTGCCGTACCGCGGCCATGACGGCCTCGTGTTTGGCGGCGGCGTCGAGCTCCTCAGAGACGAGGAACTGGGAGCCGAGGTTCGAGGTGAGCACCAAGATGGTATTGCGGAAGTCCACGGTGCGGCCCTGCCCGTCGGTCAGGCGGCCGTCGTCGAGCACCTGCAGGAGGATATCGAAGACCTCGGGATGGGCTTTTTCCACCTCGTCCAGGAGTACGACCGAGTAGGGACGGCGGCGCACAGCCTCGGTCAGCTGCCCGCCTTCGTCATACCCGACGTACCCGGGAGGTGCCCCGACCAGGCGGGAGACCGAATGCTTCTCCGAGTATTCGCTCATATCGATCCGCACGATGGCGTGCTCATCATCGAAGAGGAAATCGGCCAGGGACTTAGCCAGTTCCGTCTTCCCCACCCCGGTGGGGCCGAGGAAGAGGAAAGAGCCAGTAGGCCGATTCGGGTCCGCTACTCCTGCCCGCGAGCGCCGCACCGCATCGGAGACGGCCTGCACGGCCTTGTGCTGGCCGATCAGGCGTTCGCCAATGATCGTTTCCATGCTCAGCAGCTTTTCCATCTCCCCCTGCAGCAGCCGCCCAGTGGGGATACCGGTCCACGATTCTACGACTTCCGCCACTTCACCCGGCCCGACTTTCTCAGCGATCATCGGGGCCTGCTCGGTGGGTGCGTCGGCTTCTTCGGCTTCTGCCTGGGCGATCTCCCGCTCAACCGCGGGGATCTCGCCATTTTGCAGCCGGCCAGCTTCTTCCCACCGGCCCTCACGCATGGCCACATCCAACTGGGTGCGCAACTCGTCGAGCTGCACGCGCAGATCCCCCACCCGGTTGCGGCCAGCTTTCTCAGCCTCCCACCGGGCGGTCAACGCCCGCAGCTCCTCGGAGCGGTCGGCCAGTTCGGCCCGCACCTTCTCCAGCTGCGCCGCCGTCGTGGCGTCAGTGTTATCCGGATCGGACTCGGTTAAATACGACTCTTCCATACGCAAGCGGTCCACCTGCCGGGTGAGCACGTCAATCTCCACCGGGGAGGAATCTAGTTCCATTCGCAGCCGGGAGGCGGCCTCGTCGATCAGGTCAATGGCCTTATCGGGCAGTTGCCGCCCGCTGATATAGCGGTCAGACAGCTCCGCGGCTGCCACGAGTGCGCCGTCGGAAATCGTCACTTTATGGTGGGCCTCGTACTTCGGCGCGATCCCACGCAGAATCGCAACGGTATCCTCCACACTCGGCTCACCCACAAAGACCTGCTGGAAACGGCGCTCCAGGGCGGGATCTTTTTCGATATTTTCGCGGTATTCGTCCAGGGTGGTGGCCCCGACCATCCGCAGTTCCCCGCGCGCAAGCATAGGTTTGAGCATATTGCCGGCGTCCATCGCACCCTCGGAGCCGCCGCCCGCACCCACCATGGTGTGGAGCTCGTCGATAAAAGTAATAACCTCGCCGTCGGCGCCCTTAATCTCGTTCAGGACAGCCTTGAGGCGTTCCTCGAACTCCCCGCGGTATTTAGCGCCGGCCACCATGGCGGATAGATCCAGCGCGATGAGGCGTTTATTTTTCAGGGATTCGGGGACGTCTCCGGCCACGATCCGTTGGGCTAGCCCTTCGACGACGGCGGTTTTCCCCACGCCGGGTTCCCCGATGAGTACCGGATTATTCTTAGTGCGCCGGGACAGTACCTGCACGACGCGGCGAATTTCGCTATCGCGGCCGATGACCGGATCGAGTTTGCCATCCCGAGCCACTTCGGTGAGGTCTCGCCCGTACTTTTTGAGGGCCTCAAAGGTGCCCTCCGGGTTCGCGGAGGTTACCGGATTGGGGCGAAGCTGCGGCAGCACCTGTTCGAGACGGGCCGGATCCGCGCCCGCGCCAGCGAGTAACCGGCCGGCTTCGGAATCGCTGGCTGCCAGGGCCAGCAGGAGGTGTTCAGTAGAGACGTACTCGTCGCCCATCTGGCGGGCGCGTTCCCCGGCGTCGCTCAGAACGGTGAGAACTTCACGGGCGGTCTGTGGTTCGGCCACCGAACTCCCCGTGGAGGACGGCAGGGCGGTTAGGGCTCGCCGTACCCGCGCACCGATTTCGGTACGGGAAGCACCGACGGCTTCGAGCAAGGAGAGGGCGATCCCTTCTTCTTGGTCGAGCAGGGCGTAAAGCAGGTGCAGGTTGGTGATCTGCGGATTACCCGCAGCCTGCGCGGTTTGCAGGGCAGCCGCAATCGTTTCTTGCGACCGAGTGGTGTAGCGATCGTTCATGCAGAGTCCTTAAAGTATGGTCCGCAACGGCGGGCGTGGTTCAGTATCTGCTTCCTTCAACACCACTACACGCAGTTATATTCCCAAAGTTGAGCTTAGGTGACTCAACCTATGGTTTTAAGCGGCTTTTGCCTGCTCCGTCATTGTCGGCACGGCCTCAACCAGGGTGGCAGGCTCCGTTTCGAGTGCAATCTCGCGTTGCCCGGGCCGCATAGCCCTTAGCGCCCACAGAATACACGCGAGGTCTACCAATTCCTGGGACGCCGCCCCCACGATCGCGGGCAGGTATCCGGCTACCGCCACTGCCATCAACCCCAGCGACATCGCCACGCCAATCCCGATGGCCTGCAACGCCACCCGGGTGGTGTGCCGCCCAATACTGACAGCCACCGCGGCCCGGTGCACATCCTCTTTCATAATGACGACGTCGGCGCTTTCCGAGGCGGCGGAAGCGCCGCGTGCTCCCATGGCCACGCCCACATCGGCTGCCGCCAATACGGGCGCATCATTAACGCCGTCGCCCACCATCATGACGGGGTGGGCCTCAGTCTGCTGCACGATCCGCAGTTTGTCTTCCGGCAACAGTCCGCTTTGTACTGACGTGATCCCCACCTGTTCAGCAATCGGCGCTGCCCCGGCAGCACCATCCCCGGTCAGCATCATTACCTCACGCACACTCAGCCGATGCAGGTCACTCACGGTACTGGCAGCCTCGGGCCGGACTGTGTCCGCAATAGCGATAGCGCCGGCATAGTGGTCATCGGCTAGGACGTGTACCAGGCTGGCACCGGCGGGAGCCGGAATGGCGCCCGCCGCGGCGTCGTCGTACTTCCCCACTCGAATCCGCAACTGAGCCTGTTCCACCGTGCCTTCAACGCCCACAGCCGGGATTTCACTCACCCCGCACACCGAGTAGGTGGGCAGGCGGCGTTGGCGTGCGGCTGCCACGATGGCGGCGGCAAGCGGGTGAGTAGATAGGTTCTCGACGGCGGCGGCCCACGCGAGGAGGTCGTCAGCGTCGTACCCGGTGCTCGGAAGGATAGCGGTCACCTGGGGTTCGCCGCGGGTGAGGGTTCCAGTTTTGTCGAATGCCACCGTGCGGATGCGCGAGAGCCGCTCGATAGTGCCGCCGTCTTTGACGATAATGCCGCCGCGGGCGGCACGTGACATCCCACCCATAAACGCCACCGGCGCGGCGATAAGGAGCGGGCAGGGCGTAGCCACGACAAGCACCTGCGCGGCCCGCAGCGCCTCCCCACTCATCCACCAAGCAAAAGCTGCAATCACGAGCGCCGCCACCGTGAACGGAACCGCAATTTTGTCGGCCAAACGGACCATCGGGGAGCGGGATTCGGCGGCCTGTTTCACTAGCGCCATAATCTGCTGGTACTGCGAATCGGCGGCCCGCGCCGTCGCGCGTACCCGCACCGCTTGGGCACCGTTCACCGCGCCGGACATCACCGTATCCCCACGCACGCGCTCCACCGGTAGGGATTCACCGGTGAGGGACGATTCATCCATGGAGGCAGCCGCATCGAGGAGTTCCCCATCGACCGGGACCACATCATTAGGCCGGATCATCAGGATTTGGCCGACCTCAACGTCCTCAACCGGCACGGTGCGGGTGGTGCCGTCCGCGGTGAGAAGGTGGGCTTCTCGCGGCGCGCGGGAGAGCAGCGCCGTCAATTCCCCGCGGGCCCGGCCGGCGGCGTAATCCTCCAGCGCTTCCCCGCCGGACAGCATCAGGCAGACGACCAGCGCCGCCCAGTACTCCCCGACCGCCACGGTGGCCACAATCGCGACAATGGCGAGGATGTCGATCCCCCACGCGCCCTCCATGAGGTCGCGCACCATCCCGCGGAATTGGTCGGCAGCGACGACGAGCGCGAATCCGCTCACCCAGACTTGGGCGGCACTCAGATTCCCGACGACGCTCCCCGGCCAGGCGAGTAGCAGGAAGCCGACCGCGGCCACGGCTAGGCACGCGATCACCCAGGGGTAGGAGCGCAGGGTGTTCCAAGCCTTTGTCATACCCCTACTGTGCGCTTACACAGCGTCCCTCACAACCTTGCTAAGCCTGCCCTTTTCCGCATGGTTACGCGGAAAAGGGCAGGCTTACCTGGCTGGTTCCTGGGCTGGTTACCCTTACCTTGGCAGCGGCGGGCCAACAGCAGGGGGCGCTAGCGGGAGGCGTGCGTTGGGGCATGCAGCGTTGGGAGCATACCGGCGCTAACGGAATGCGGGCGCGATTAGCGGCCAAGGATCGCGGACTTCCAGCAGCCGCGCCAAACGCAGGAGCAGCCCCTCCTCACCGGGCCGCACCGCGCCCACATGGACGCCGCACGGCAGCGGGGTATCAGTGGGATGAATAGGCACGGAGATCGCCGGCGCCCCCGTCATATTCCAAACACTCCCCCACGGTGTAAACCGTTTTTGGGCCTCAAAATCGGCTGCCGGGTCAGCCAGCTGCAGCTGTTCCGGGGGCACGGCCGGGCTGCTGAGGGTGGGGCTAATAATGACGTCAAACTGCTTCCAGTGCCGGTAGATTTGCCGGCTGAGCCGCTGTAATTCAGTTATTGCCGCCGCATATTCTTGGCCGCTCACGCCCACCCCTTGTACCCGCAGCCACCGCGTAAGAGGCATGAGCTCACCCTCGCGTTCTGGCGGCACCGGTACACTGGCCGCCCCCACCGCCCACAGCGGCGTGAAGCTCTCCCACTGTTCGGCAGTGATCGCGCGGCTGGTTTCTTCCACCTCACACCCGGCTGCTTGCACATGCTCGATGGCGCGAGTGAGTGCCGCCCGTGTGCCCGGATGTAGCTCCACGTCGGGCACATTCAACGGTTCGGTCAGAACTCCGACTCGCACCGCCCGCCCGTGATGGCGCGCCAACTCCCCGGCCGCCTCGGCAGCGACCAGCGCGGCTGCCCACCCCTCGCCTTCCCCGCCGGGTGCGGTGAAGTAATCATCCGGCCCGGAGCCGGCAATCGCGTCCAACGCGAGCGCCGCATCGGTGACGGTGCGAGTAAGCACCCCGTCGGTCACTAGTCCCGGCCCGGCAGTGTTGTAGGGCCCGGGAGACACCCGCCCGCGGCTGGGTTTCAGCCCGACGACGCCGCAGCACGCTGCGGGGATGCGGATCGATCCGCCGCCGTCACTGCCGTGGGCCAGGGGCGTGTAGCCGGCGGCGAGGGCGGCGGCTGCGCCGCCGGAGGAGCCGCCCGCCGTCGTCGATATATCCCACGGATTGCGGGCCGGGCATTGCCCACGTGGCTCGGTATATGCGGGGAGTCCGAACTCGGGAGTGGTGGTTTTGCCGAGCATCACCGTACCGGCGTCCGCCAAGCGGGCGGCAATACCATCGGTTATCTGGGCCCGGTTTCCGCGCAGTATTGGCGTACCCGCTTCGAAGGGTTCCCCGGCCACCTGAGTGAGGTCTTTGATGGGGCAGGGCACTCCGAGCAGGGGCCGGGGATCGCCGTCGTGGATCGCCTGCCGGGCCGTTTCCGCATCCTGCAGTGCGCGCTCCCGGCTCACATGCACGAAAGCACCGGTGAGGTGGTTGGTGTCGTCAATGCGATCTAGCAAATGCCGGGTGACCTCAACGGGGTCCATATCCCCACGCCGATAGGCGGCGGCGAGTTCACTGGCGGACATGTGGGCGATCTGAGTGGGGAGGTCTCGCCCTGGCTCAGGTGACACAATCATGGTGATAAAACACGTGTGCTGACACCGCTGAGGTGTCAGCACACGCTGCTATTAGAGGACACAGGCACCAGCGGACGGCCCGAGGGCCGATTGCTGGCAGCCTAGCACTTGGCCGGCAGAAGTTTGGCAGCGCTGGTGAATTTCACGAATTCGCAGCTGCCATCAGGGTACGTGGTGGAGGTGTTATTGCCGCCGGCACCACAGCTGGAGCCATTGGACCCCTCGGCCGCAGTCGCGCCGGACTGGTAGGCCCAGTTAATCTCCGGGAAGCACAGCTGGTCGCCGGACTTCGCAATGTAGTAGTGCGGCTGATTGCGGGTCTTAGAGGTAGACTTGCGCAGCGGCACTCGCCATTTCAGCGTCCCGCCGGCCCCGCCGACGCCTGCGGCCTGAATGGTAGAGGTCATGGTGGCACCGGGGACGGCCCCAAAGGCGGCGGAGTCGTAGCCCAGAATCTTAGTGCAGCCATACGTGGCCCAATCGAAGTCGCGCCGGGCTGAGATCGTGACGATAGTGGTGTTCACCTGACCCGATACGCTGGAGGTCGCGCTGGCGGTCCAGTCACCGTTAGCGGCGTAAGACAAAATCTCCCTACCCCCGCCCGGGACGACGCCGGGCACGTAGGCGGTGGAACCATCCGCGGTGATGACGATCTCCACGCACTCACCCGCCCGCATACTACCCACAAAGGAGTAGTAAAGGCCCATAGTTTGACCGTTGATCGAACCGCCACCATAGTCGATGCGGCACAGGCTTCCCCCGCAAGGCACGGACGCGGCAGTAACTGGCGCAGTGGATGCCACTGCGATGATGGGCGCGGCCCACGCGGCCCCCTTAGCCAAGGCGCGCCGAGATATCTCCTGAGGGCGATCATGAGAAACAGACATGAAATGTTCCTTCGCAATAAGAATCGTGTGGGTACCGGGCACAGCGGAGAGCTGAACGTCCCGTCCCGCAGAGCCCGAGCGACGCTTATTTTCAGCGCTGCTCATCACCTTTAACCATCGCTAATGACCGACCTTAACAAAAACTCAACTACCAGAACACTAGCTAAGACGTTTTTGTAATCACACTTAGCATTTATTCACATCCACAAGCCCTCGCCCGCCAGAGTTTGCCACACAGGCGGGACTTTTGCCCCATATCACCCGGAAACCCCGGCCCCCTCTCGGGCAACCAAGCCGGATTACCCGCACGTGAGATTGGCTTGACAAACCAGCATTCATATGAGCTGATCCCGGTTTGCAAGGTTTTTACCTACATATGCTGGATAAATCCCTCAGCCTGTTGGGGGTGAGGTGACCGGCGTGCGTTTATTTTGCGGGCGCGGAATGAACAGGGCATGCTTTAACCACTACATTCGTCAGCGAGGAAGGATCCCTCATGGGCTTGTCCGATTTTGTTAATAAGGCCAAGGAGCAGCTGAACTCCGACAAGGCTGAGCAGATATCTGACTCTGCGCTCGATAAAGCTGCCCAGTTCGCCTCCGAAAAAACCGGCGGGAAGTACGACGACAAGATTCAGTCGGCACGCAACGCCATTGATGATCGCATCGGTAACGCCGGCCCCACTCCGGCCTCCGCTCCGACTGACACCCCGGAAATCCCGCAACAGGGCAGCGAGCCCACCCAGTAACGCGACGTCCCAGGAAGGTGGCGCTGGTTATCCAGCGCCACCTTCGTCGTTTTGGGGGCAACCCACTACCCTAGGCTTATGACCCCGCCCGGCCGGATGACCCACCCGCAGATGCAGCGCGCCCGTATAGCCGTCACAGTTCTGTTCTTTACCAATGGCGCAATCTTTGCCAACGTCCTGCCGCGATACCCGATGGTCAAGGATGAGCTGGCCGTCAATGCCGCCACCTTCGGCGCGCTCGTTGCCTGCTTCCCAGCCGGGGCGATGATCGCGGGGTTGGCCGCCGGGCGAGTTATTCGCCGATACTCCTCGGCCAGCACCGCCGTCGTCGGAACATATATCGTGGCCGCCGCCCTCGCCGGGGCCGCCCTCGCGCTCCAGATCCACCCGCTCCTTTTCGGGGCCGCCATGTTCCTCGGCGGGGCCGCCGACGCCATCGTGGACGTCGCCCAAAACGCACACGGTATGCGCGTACAACGCCATTACGGCCGCTCGATTATTAACGGGTTTCACGCCGCCTGGTCCGCCGGAGCCGTCACCGGCGGGCTGTGTGGATCCGCCGCCCAAACCGCCGGCTTACCGCTGGTGGCCCACCTGGCGATATCGGGGATTATTTTTGCCGGGGCTGCCCTGGCGGTACGCAGATGGGCCCTGCCGGGTTTAGATACCGATGAGGTCACGCTCGACGACGCCGCGCCCGCTCGCCCCGCTGCCTCGCCGCGGCTATCCCAATCCGCAGGCACCGTACTGGCAGCACTCGCGGTAGTGGCCCTGGCCGGGACCTTCGTTGAAGATGCCGGCAACACCTGGTCAGCCATCTATATGCGCGATGTTGCGCTGGCTCCCGGCCACCTCACCGGCCTAGCGTTCGTAGCTATGGTAGGCGCCCAGTTCGTGGGCCGCCTGACCGGGGATCGCCTGACTGACCGGTTCGGGGCCCGCGCGGTCGCCGTCGTCGGGGGTATCCTCATCGCTGCCGGGTTCATCCCCATGCTCACCTGGCCCCACGCCGCCTCCACGATCGCGGCCTTCACGCTAGCCGGATTCGGGTGCGCCACTCTAGTTCCAGCGGCCTTCGACGCCGCCGACCGGCTGCCCGGCCTACCGGTCGGCACCGGGCTAACGCTCATCGGTTGGCTTATGCGCCTGGCTTTCCTGGCAGGGCCACCGGTGATCGGCTGGATTGCAGACGCCGTAAGCCTGCGTGCAGGCCTTGCGATTATCCCCATGGGTGCACTCGCTCTTTTATTCGCTTCTCGCGTCTTGCCAGGCCGCCATGGCAGACTTACCCCATGACGAAATCTCCGGCCACCACTCCCACGCCAGCCCCCGCCGAGCATCTCGCCTTCCTGGATGAAATCGAGGGAGAGGCAGCCCTCGCCTGGGTGGACGAACGCCAAGCCGATGCCGATAGCCGCCTGGCAACCGCGCGTTTTAGGGAGCTGCAAACGGACATTCGCACCATCCTTGATTCTGACGACAAAATCCCCGGCGTCTCCGAGTGCGGCGAGTACCTCTATAACTTCTGGACCGACGCCGCCCACCAGCGGGGCCTGTGGCGGCGGACCACGTGGGAGTCCTACCGTAGTGACAACCCGCAATGGGAGGTGCTGCTCGATATTGACGCTCTCAGTGAGGCCGAAGATACACAGTGGGTGTGGCACGGCGCCCAGGTGTTGCGCCCGAGCTGCACGCGCGCACTGGTGCATCTTTCGCGCGGCGGCTCCGATGCCGATATCACCCGTGAATTCGATCTTGAGACTAAGCAATTCCTGCCCGATGGGTTCTCCCGCGCCGAGTGTAAGGGCTTCATGGCGTGGGCGGACACTGCCGGGGATACCGTCCTCGTCGGGGCTGACTTCGGAGAGGGGACGCTCACAGACTCCGGCTATCCGCGGATCGTGAAGCGGGTGCGGCGGGGCCAGGATCTGGCCGACGGCGAGGTGCTGTTCACCGCAGACTCGACCGATATTTCCGCCGGGGCCAGTTACCACCGCCTGACCGGGCGCACCTTCGTTAGTAGCGCCGTCACCTTCTACACCAACCGCACCTATGACGTCACCTCCGGCGAACCGCTGCTTATCGACGTCCCCGAATCCGCCGACTGCCTCATCTGGCGTGACCACCTGCTGGTTTTACTGCGCCACGACTGGGAGGAGCTACAGGCTACTGCCGGGAGCGTGCTCGCTTTTGATTACGCCGATTTCCTGGCTGGTGGCCGGGATTGCACTACACTCTTCACGCCCGATGATCACTCCACTATGGAGGACATCACCTGCACCCGCCATCACGTGCACATCACCGTCTTGCGGGACGTACACGCGCGCCCGTTCATCCACACCCCGCAGCCGGATGGCAGTTGGCACTCCCGCCCGCTCGACCTACCTGACACCCCGTTTGCCTCGCTCCACCTGGGCGCAGTCAATGCCGATGAGTCCGACGATCTGTGGCTTTTCTCCGACTCCTTTACCACCCCCTCTAGCCTGCAGGTGGCACGCATTGATGAGGCCGGGCAGGTGCGCGAGCTGGAAACATTAAAGACGCTGCCCGCCTATTTCGATGCCACCGGCGTTCAGGTGAGCCAGCATTTTGCGACGTCGTCGGACGGCACTCGCATCCCCTACTTTGTACTCACCCCACCCACCGACGCCCCGGGCCCGCGCCCCACGTTGCTCTACGGGTACGGCGGTTTTGAAATTAGCCTGACCCCCGGGTATATGCCGGGTGTGGGTAAGGCGTGGCTGGAGCGCGGCGGTGTTTACGTGATCGCGAATATCCGCGGCGGCGGAGAGTACGGCCCGCGCTGGCACCAGGCGGCGCTGAAAGAAAATCGGCACCGCGCATATGAAGATTTCGCGGCCGTCGCCCGGGATTTGGTGGAACGCGGCACGACGACGGCGTCCCAATTGGGGGCCATGGGAGGTTCTAACGGCGGTCTACTCATGGGCATGATGCTCACCAAGTATCCCGAGCTGTTTGGGGCGATCGTATGCCAGGTGCCACTCCTGGATATGCGCCGCTACCACACACTGCTAGCCGGAGCCTCTTGGCAGGCCGAATACGGTAATCCCGATATTGACGAGCAGTGGGAGTTCATCCGCACCTTCTCGCCCTTCCACATCTTTGATCCGGAGGGCACCTACCCGCCGGTCCTGTTCACCACCTCCACCCGCGATGACCGAGTACACCCGGCCCACGCCCGCACGATGGCATATCAGATGCTCGCGGCGGGTAAGGATGTGACCTACGTGGAGAATAAGGAAGGCGGGCACGCCGGTGCCTCAACCAGCGAGCAGCGCGCACGGATGAGCGCCTACGCGTTCGAGTTCCTGTGGCAGAAGCTCTCCCCTTCCCACAGCTAGGAGAAGCTACCGAAGGCAGGGCCCCGTTTAGCCTTCCCGCACCTGTAACGTGCACGTGCGGCATCATCAACGACCGCAGAGCATACATGGTCGGCATGTGAGCAGAGCAACGCCACCCACACTAGGTTTTATCGACTTAGTGTCAATATAATGGCGGCAGCATATTTACCAGAAAGGATCTCTCATGGACGCTGCCCCCACCCTCATCCGCTGGGCTGCCGGTTCCACTGCTGCCGGATTAGTCGCCGGTGTGGCGTATCGGGAACTGACCCGCTCCTTCGACGTCGTCCCCCACACCCAACTCTCGGTGGTGCACACTCACCTACTCACCTTGGGGACGGTGATGTTCCTCCTGTTCGCCGTCATCGAGCGCGTCTTCCATTTTTCTGGCCACCGCCTCTACCGCCCATTCCTGTTCACCTACTGCGGCGGTTTCATTGTGACGACGGCGATGCAGTTCACCATCGGCACCCTGCAGCTCTACGGAAAGAGCCACTCTGCGGCATTGTCCGGCATCTCCGGGCTGGGGCATATCCTGCTCACGCTTGGGTTCGCGTTCTTCTTCATTGCGCTGCTGAACGCTGTCAGTGAAAAGGATGCCCGCCCAGTTGCTCGTGATTCACGCGCTTCCTAGGCTAGATAGCAGCCGGCGGAGATTCCGCCGCTGCGCCGTTGCATAGACGCAAGCGCCCTGAATGAAGGAGCGATATGTCCGAGCAGAAATCCCCATACATTGACGAAAGCATTGACCACGGCCCGCATCCGTACGTGGTGAACATCGAAGAAGAAACCCTCAATAACGAGCTGTTCCGCCAGACCATCTGGACCGGCAAGCATATCCAGGCAACCGTTATGACCATCCCCGTCGGCGGAGATATCGGCCTGGAAGTTCACGAGGAGAACGACCAGTTCATCCGTATCGAGCAGGGGCGCGGTCGCTGCCAGATGGGCCCGGCTGAGGACGACCTGTCCTTTGAGAAGGAAGTAGAGGATGATTGGTCCATCTTCGTTCCGGCCGGCCAGTGGCATAATGTCACCAATATTGGTGACGAACCGCTGAAGCTCTACACCGTCTACGGCCCGGCCGATCACCTGCCCGGTACCATCCATAAGACCCAGCAGGACGCCGAGGACGATCCGAACGAAGACTAGTCAATGACAACGCGAATGGGCGGTGGGGGTATCCCCACCGCCCATTCGCGTCTGTCGGCTCGCACCTGTCAGTTATTCGCCCTAGCTCGCCATTGGTCCGTCACCTCTTGCAAGCCGCCCCGTTCTGGGCCGGCGGTTGCACCGCAGGGTGGAGCCCTGTGTTCACCCCCAGTGGATGCTGCGCGAAGGGTGGATGATAAGTTCCTGCCCCGTGAGCGTGCGCACCCGCCGCCGCGTCCCCATGGGCACGACGACGACTTCCCCGGCCGGCCCGGCCGAGAACACCCGGTGTGACCGGCGCGCGTCGGCTTCTTCCCGCAGTCGCGCCACCTCCCGGCGGGCCCGACGCAGCTCGCCGCGCAGCCGCATAATCTCGCGTATTCCCGCCAGGTTGATTCCTTCTTCCTGGGACAGGCGCTGGACTTCGCGCAGAGCTTCGACGTCATCGAGGGAATACCTACGGCCCCGGCCCCGAGTACGCGAAGGGATCACCAAACCCAGGCGGTCGTACTGGCGCAGGGTTTGCGGGTGCATTCCGGCCAGCTCGGCCGCCACCGAGATCACGAAGATCGGGGCGTCCGCAGGGGGTTGGGCGCGCTTATGCTCGGCCACGGTTACTCACCAGCCTGCCGGATCAAATCCGCGCGCGGGTCGGTGAAGCTGAGACTCTCAATCGCGGCCTTTTCCTCATCGCTGACCGTTTGCGGCACCACTACCTGGGTGGTGGCGAGCAGGTCACCGGTGCCGTTCTTGGTGGCAATCCCGCGCCCCTTCACCCGCAGCACGCGCCCGGAGGGAGTGCCCGGGCGGACCTTCACGCGGACGGTGCCGCCATCGAGGGTGGGCACAGGAACGGTAGCGCCAAGAGTGGCTTCCGCGAAGGTCAGTGGGAGGTCTACCCGCAGATCCTTACCGTCGGCGGTAAAAACGGGATGCGGGGTTACGCTCACGCGCACGACCATATCCCCGTTCGGCCCGCCATGAGCACCGGGGTGGCCCTTGCCGCGCAGGCGGATCTTCTGCCCGTCTTTCACTCCCGCCGGGATACGCACATTGATGCTGCGGCCGCCTACCTGCAGACTCACCTGCGCACCGGCGACGGCCTCACGGAAACTAATGGTGGTGGCGGCGTTAAGGTCGGCGCCCTTTTCCGGTTGCCGGGAGAACCCGAATCCTCCGCCCCCAAAGTTTTGGGCGTCGAAGCCGCCCCGCTGGCTACCGCCAAACATCTTTAGCAGATCATCGAGCGACGCCGCTCCCCCGCCCGAGGTCTGGAAGCGGCCACCGCCGCCCCCAAACATGCCGGAGAAGATATCTTCGAAACCGCCCGCTCCTGGCCCGCCGCTGCCAGCGGAGAAACGCGCTCCCCCACCGGCCATAGCGCGGATGGCATCATACTGCTGGCGCTGCTGGGCATCGGAGAGGACCGCGTAGGCCTCCCCCACGTCCTTGAAACGCTGCTCGGCGCTCGCATCTCCCGGGTTTTTATCCGGGTGGTACTGCCGCGCGAGTTTGCGGTAGGCCTTCTTAATGGCCGCGGGCTCGGCGTCCTTGGGCACACCTAAGATCGCGTAGAAGTCTTTATCCATCCAGTCTTGACTCGCCAAGACGCCTCACCTCCTTTGATCGGTATTGCCGGTATCCCGGCTGTATTGAGTATCTGAAATGTTTTTCCTGCACTTGGTGGCGGTGCCGGGGGCATTGCCCCCGGCACCGGCCTGTAATGGTTCTGTCACTGTGGCGTCTGTACAGCCACACGTGCCGGACGCAAGATCGTCTCACCCATCTGGTAGCCGGGCTGCATCACCTGAGCAACCGTATCGACTTCCACTTCGCCAGGTGAGGCCATCAGCGCCTCGTGATGTTCGGGGTCGAAGGGATCGCCCGGAGCACCAAAGCGGGTCACCTGGAACCGCTGTTCCAGGATGTTTTCCAGCTTCTGCGCAAAGGTGGCGAAGGTGCCTTCCAAATCACCGTGTTGGCGAGCCAGTTCGATATCATCGAGCACCGAGAACAGCGCTTCGATGACGGCGACCTTCCCGCTTTCGCGCACCGCCCCGGCTTCCTCCCGGGTACGCCGTACGAATCCGGCGTACTCCTGTTCGGTGTTGTACTGGGCAGCGCGAGCACGGGCGAGATCATCGGACAGCCGCGCATTCTCGGCTTTCAGATCCGCGATCGACGGGCCCGCAGCTTCGGCCTCCGGGGCAGGTTTTGGCTGTTCCGGTGCTGGTTCATCTGCCTCGCTCGGCGTTGCCTGCCGAGTTGCCTCATCTGCCGCCGGAGCCGCCCCCTCCGGGGCCGTCGCGTCGGTCGCGGCCTGCGGGGCCGCGTCCGGCGTGGCCCCGGCCCCGTCAGACTTCGGGTCCGCGGCGGGCGGAGGCGGGGTCGCCTCCGCCGCGGCGTCGTCGTGAAATTCGGTCACTTCTGCTCATCCTCGTCCACGATCTCGGCGTCCACGACGTCCTCATCGCTCTGAGTCTGGCCAGCCTGCGCGCCTGCGGCGTCGGCCTGCTGGGCCTGGGAGTACAGGGCCTCGCCGATCTTTTGAGCCTTCTCGGTCAGATCAGCCTGAGCGGACTTCACGGCCTCAATATCGCTGCCTTCCAGCGCGGTCTTGAGGGCGGCGACGGCGTCCTTGACCGGGGTGGCTACATCGGCGGGGATCTTATCCTCGTTATCCTTCAGCAGCTTCTCGGTGCCGTAGACCTGCTGTTCGGCGCTATTGCGCACGTCAGCTTCCTCGCGGCGCTGCTTATCCTCGGCCGCGTGGGCTTCGGCCTCCTTCACCATACGGTCGATCTCGTCCTTGGGCAGGCCCGATCCGCCGGTGATGGTCATGGACTGTTCCTTGCCGGTGCCGCGGTCCTTGGCGGAGACATGCACGATACCGTTGGCGTCAATATCGAAGGTCACCTCGATCTGCGGGACGCCGCGCGGGGCGGGCGCAATCCCGGTGAGGTCGAAGTTACCCAGCGGCTTATTGTCGCGCGCGAATTCACGCTCACCCTGGTACACCTGGATCAGCACGGAGGGCTGGTTATCCTCGGCGGTGGAGAAGATCTCCGAGCGCTTGGTGGGGATGGCGGTGTTGCGGTCGATCAGCTTGGTCATGACGCCGCCCTTGGTTTCGATTCCGAGGGAGAGCGGGGTGACGTCGATCAGCAGCACGTCTTTGCGGTCACCCTTGATGACGCCGGCCTGCAGGGCAGCACCCACGGCCACAACCTCATCGGGGTTCACGCTCTTATTGGGCTCCTTGCCGCCGGTCAGTTCCTTCACTACCTCGGTGACGGCCGGCATACGGGTGGAGCCACCAACGAGGACGACGTGGTCGATCTCGTTCACGGAGATGCCGGCGTCCTTAATGACGGCCTCGAAGGGCTTCTTGGTGCGCTCGAGCAGATCCTTCGTCATCTCCTCGAAGTGGGCGCGGGTGAGCTTTTCTTCCAGGTGGATCGGGCCGCCTTCACCCATGGACAGGTAGTGCAGGGAGATATCCGCGCTCATCGCGGAGGACAGCTCCTTCTTTGCCTGCTCGGCGGCGTCCTTCAAGCGCTGTAGCGCGATCTTGTCCTTGGACAAGTCCACGCCTTCCTTGCTCTTGACTTGAGATACCAGCCAGTCCACGATCTTCTGGTCCCAGTCATCGCCACCCAGCCGGTTGTCACCATTGGTGGCGCGTACCTGGATGGTGGAGAAATCGTCGTCGTCCTTCCCTACTTCCAGCAGGGAGACGTCGAAGGTGCCGCCACCGAGGTCGAATACCAGGATGAGTTCGTCTTCCTTGCCCTTTTCCAGGCCATAGGCGAGCGCTGCAGCGGTCGGTTCATTGACGATGCGCAGCACATTCAGGCCGGCGATCTGCCCGGCATCCTTGGTGGCCTGGCGTTCGGCGTCGTTGAAGTAGGCGGGGACGGTGATGACGGCATCAGTCACGGTATCGCCCAGGTAGGACTCGGCGTCCTGCTTCAGCTTGCTGAGGATACGCGCGGAGATTTCCTGCGCGGTGTACTTCTTATCATCAACGCTAACGGTCCAGTCCGTGCCCATATGGCGCTTAACGGAGGAAATGGTGCGGTCCACGTTGGTGACTGCCTGCCGTTTAGCGATCTCCCCGACGAGTACCTCACCGGATTTTGAGAATGCGACGACGGAGGGGGTGGTGCGAGCGCCTTCTGCGTTCGCGATGATGGTCGGTTCGCCACCCTCAAGGACGGCGATAGCGGAGTTCGTGGTGCCGAGGTCGATACCTACTGCACGTGCCATAGTTGTGGTCTCCTTAGATAGTTGAGTCTGCTGCACTCAAGCTTTCCACGCTTGGCCGTAATGTCAAACTGGCCGACGCGGAAGTTGAGTCTACTAGGCTCAACATCTTCACCCCTCCCCTTATTCCCAGCACCCTCCCGCCGCCCTGTTTACTGCATCACAGTCGCGGTAATACGCGGCTCACCCCCGGATCCCGCCCGCGAACGCCAACGCATTAGGCTGTAGCTATGACTTCCCCGTGCGGCCGCTACGCCCCCTCCCCTTCCGGGAGGCTCCATATCGGCAATCTACGCACCGCCCTTATCGCCTGGGCACTCGCCACGAATTCCGGCCGTAACTTCGCCATCCGAGTGGAGGATATTGACCGCGTCAAGGCCGGAGCCGCCGAGGGGCAACTCGAGGATCTGGCTGCCCTTGGAATCACCTGGCACGAGCCAGTCCTCTTTCAATCCACCCGCCACACCGCCCACGTGGAGGCGCTGCATGCCTTGACCGCCGCCGGGCGCACCTACGAATGCTATTGCTCTCGTAAAGATATCCAGGCCGCCCCGCGCGCCCCCCACACCCCGCCTGGAGCCTATCCGGGCACCTGCCGCAATCTGACCGAAGCCGAGCGAACTGCCGCCCGCGAGCGCCTGGCCGCCGCTGGGCGCAAGCCGTCAATCCGTTTGCGCGCCGATGTGGATACCTTCACCGTCCGCGAGCAGATCGCGGGTTTTTCCGACGACGCCGCCCGCACCCTCTCTGCCGACTCGCGAACGCCCGCCGAATCGCGAACACGGGCCGACTCGCGGACACCGCCCAAATCGCGAACACGGGCCGACTCGCGGACACCGGCCGACCACACGCTGTTCACCGGCGCTGTGGACGACTTCGTGTTACGCCGCGGAGACGGCGTGCTTGCCTACAACCTGGTCGCCGTCGTCGACGATGCTTATCAGGGGGTGGATCAGGTATGCCGAGCCGATGACCTACTCACATCAGCCCCCCGGCAGGCCTATCTCGCGCACCTGCTCGGCTTACCCGAACCCACCTACGCACACGTGCCGCTGGTGGTCAATGCCGAGGGTGCGCGGCTGGCTAAGCGGGATGGCGCGGTCACATTGCCGCAGCTGCGTGCACTCGGGTGGAGTATCGCCGACGTCGTAGCCTGGTGCGCGCGCTCACTCGGGCTCCCTGTGGTGTACACGGCCGCTGACTTTGCCAGCGAATGCACTCTGGCGGCTCTTCGCCAGGCTGGCGGACCGCATGTTTTTGCCGCTGCTGCCCCCACCGAGTAGGCGCGCACCCTGCCGGCCGTTCCTTATATGTAGTAGCTCAACGTGAGTTCAACTCCAGCCGCCGCGAGCACTACCGCTGCCCTGGTGGCGCACCACCGGCGGGTGGTGCGCCGGCGGTGGCTCATCATCGCCGCCCTGTTCACTCTGGCTGTACTCGCATTCGTTGTCTCCACGATGGTGGGCGCGATTACGATTCCATTCGGCCAGGTGCTGCGCGGGCTGGTCAACCCCAACAGCCTCGATGACCAGACCGCCACGGTGCTGTACTCCCTGCGCCTTCCCATGGCCGCGGCCGCCATTACCACCGGGGCATCGCTGTGGCGTGGCGTAAGTGCAGAGACGATGATCTCTACTGGGGATCGGCCTGGTTTTCCTTTTTCAAGCTCTGCTCGCCCTCATCCAATACCGCGCCTCCACCGAGGCCCTCAGTCAGATCGTGTTCTGGTCGATGGGGTCCCTCACTCGCGCCACATGGATTGGCAATGCGATCCTGGCCGCTATCCTGGTGCTGGCGTTACCGATCTTTGCCGCCATCTCCTGGCAGATGACGGCCCTCGTGGGCGTACCCTTCTTCCTCTTCATCATCCTGACTAAGCGGAGGGCACAATGGTAGAGGTAGCGCTGCACATCAAGAACGCACATATCGGCTACGGGGCCGCGGCGGTTCTGCGAGACCTCACCCTTCCCCCGCTGAGCGGCGGGCGCGTCGTCGGGCTACTCGGCCCTAACGCCTCCGGTAAATCCACGCTCATCCGCACTATCACCGGCATCCACCCGTTGCAGTCCGGCGAGGTGAGTTTAGAGCTCGACGGCGTCACGTGTGGCCCGGCTGAGCGACGTAAAGCATGCGGGTACGTGCCCCAGGATTTACCGACGACGGCGAGCCTGACAGCCTTCGAAACAGCCTTGGTGGCTGCCCGCAGGCAGTGCGCCACCCCCGTCGAACGCACCGCCGAGGTATTCCACGAGCTGCAAATCGACCATATCGCCCACCGCTATCTGGGTGAGCTTTCGGGCGGGCAATGCCAGCTGGTAGGAGCCGCCCAGATGCTGGTGGGCCAGGCCGCCGTCATGCTGCTCGACGAACCCACATCGGCTCTGGATCTACACCACCAGTTATTCCTCCTCCAGCACCTGCGCGAGCGCGCATTGCGGGAAGGCAGTCTGGTAATCGTAGCCCTACACGACGTGAACCTCGCAACCCGCTTCTGTGACACTCTGCTGCTGTTACATAACGGTCAGCTGCATAACAGTGGCACCCCGGCTGAGGTTGTGCAGCCGGAGGTGACCCGGCAGGTCTATCGGGTGGAGGCAGAGATCGTGGACTATCACGGCATGCCGATTATGACGCCGCAGCACGCCTGCTAGCTACGGCTACCGGTCCTGCCCCTAAGGTCCCGCACGCCTGTTCTCGATCCTGAGCGCCCTCGCTGTACCACGGAAGTACCACATCACAGGATACGCAAAGCCCGGGATCAGATTTCCTCTCTGATCCCGGGCTTTCCACAACGCGGTAGCGGTGGGATTTGAACCCACGGTGGCTGTGACACCACACAGCATTTCGAGTGCTGCACCTTCGGCCGCTCGGACACGCTACCTTTAACGCGCTAAGCGCGCCCTCTCATCTTAGCGACAGCCCCTAAAATGCTGCAAACCCCGGATAACGGACCGGGGTTTGCAACGGACCACAGTTCGGGTCAAAAATTAGCCTGCGTATGGCGGCAGCTCTGGCAGAGACTGAGAGAGCCACGCGTCGCGCGGGTTGAGGCCAGCCCACGCATGCTTCGCATTGGTGGTGCCAGAGATGCTGTACGTCGTCAGCAGGTCACTATTCATGATGAAGTTCATGTAGTAGCCGGGGCAGTCCGGGGTGAGGGGGGACCACGGCTCCGCCACAGTACCCAGGCCACGCAAGAGGGTAAGAGTCACGGGGAAGGACATCATCAGGGTGCCGTACACCTCGCGCTGCAGCGCATTCGGAAATACCTGGTACTGCATATTGGTCTGCAAAGTACCGGTGTAAACCAAGCCACCACCGATAACGAGCGGCCCGCTATTCGGGCGCACGGTCAAACGGCCACTCCAGGTGTCGTGACCGGCAGCGTCCTTACGACCCATGGTCCACTGAGCCGGGGTGAGGAACTTGGCACCGCCGGTCTGCACCTTCTTCACGGTGCGCAGCACGACGCCGTCGGAGGCAAAGTTCATCTTGTAGCCGGTGACCTTGACAGTATTGCCGCTGTTATCAACGACCTGGGTTTGCGCTGTCTGCCAGGTACCCAGACGCATATCGAAAGCGGAACCAAGGCCGCCAGCGGTCGCCTTATCAGTACCAACCACGCGGGTCCAGGAAATGACGTCCGCATTCTGGGTTCCAAAGCCGAGGGTATCTGCCGGTTGGCAAGAAACGATCGGCGAGGCTGCTAGCGCAGGGGCTGCCGAGGCTACCGCCACAGCAGGAACTGCCCATGCTGCACCTTTCATCAGGGTACGCCGGGAAGGATTAAAAGTTTCCTACATAGAGAACTCCATTGACTTAGGGGGGTTTAGCGAATCTACGGACCTAGAATCCTCTTTAGTGTCAACACAACTATAGACAGTTGACCAGCGCTTATCGTACATTTGTTGCCCATAACACCTTCTCATATGCTTAAACCGCTGTCTTTTCATTAAACCAGGCTGGGCGGGTGATTATGAGCGCACATATGTGCGGGTGCCCGCGCGCACAAGGGGACAGAAGGCGCGCGGGCACCAAGATTTAACAAGGCACGACCTGAAACTAGCCAGTGTAGGCAGGCAGCTCCGGCAGGCCATCGGACATCCAGGCGTCGCGCGGATTGAAACCCGCCCACGCATGTTTGCCTGCAGTGGTACCAGAGATGCTGTAGGTAGTGCCGAGACCGGAGTGGTAAATGAAGTTGATGTGGTAATTGCAATCAGTGGTGTATGTGATTGCAGGATCCAGGAAGTCCAGGAGAGTGATTTCAACCGGGAAAGACATCATGAGGGTCTTGTACGCTTCCCGGTCAGGGTGGCCAGCTACGATACCGCCGAGATAAGGCATATCAGTTTGCATGCTGGCGGTAAATACCAGGCCGGCCCCGATGGCAAGCGGGAGCGGGTTGTTTTCCCAAGTGAGGTTACCCTGCCAGGTGTCATTACCGGCAGCATCCTTGGGCCCCATGGTCCATTTAGCTGGGGA
Source organism: Actinomycetes bacterium (assembly GCA_023387755.1). GTDB lineage: Bacteria > Actinomycetota > Actinomycetes > Actinomycetales > Actinomycetaceae > Bowdeniella. The sequence continues at coordinate 50,225 of JAEWHO010000030.1, forward strand.
CTTGAACTTAGCACCCCCAGAGGCAACCTTCGCGACCGACCGAATCGTCGCCGGCTTAAAACGCATGCGGTAACCGGAAACCTTCACGGGGTTACCATTGGCGTCAGCGAACACTCGGTTAGGCGTCTGCCAGGTGCCGAGGCGCATGTCGAAGAAGGACCCCTTGCGACCCGGAACCCCCTTGGAATCCGAGGTTCCGACAGCACGCGTGAGGGAGAGAACATCAGCATTCTGATAACGGAAGCCGAGAGCATCGGCGCTTGGGCATGGAATTTTTACGGGAGAAGCTGCCATAGCAGGGGTTGCAGTTGCAACTGCAACAGCGGGGACGGCCCAAGCGGCCCCCTTCATCAAAGAACGCCGCGAGGGAGATAACGGTTGCTTATCGGTCATATGACACTCCGAGTGAAAGGTGCGTGCATGACGCACAAGACTTTAGGACACCTTTATCATAAGCATAACCCGTCATACTTTATTCGAGACTTACAACATAATTATGATGCTACTGTCGAAGAAAGGCGTTAACTACGACGTTTGCCGACAATCATCGTGTAACTCGTGACAATTGTCGCAGGCTTGCCTTTTGAGAATCGAATGCGCAAAACATAGAGATAGCTTACAATGCACACCTATACTAATTCTTATAGCGTACAGGCTTGTTCTCAGTGTTTAATCTCGCACAAAACGCGAGCGCATAAGGTGCGCGGCTTCCCGCCCACACACTCCGGCGATGACGTCCACCCGGTGATTAAGTCGCGTGTCCCGCACTAGATCGCGCACCGACCCGCACGCCCCCGTTTTTGCTTCCCACGCCCCAAAGACCACCCGATCTACCCGTGCCAGAACCGCCGCCCCGGCGCACATCGCACATGGCTCCACCGTGACCACCAGCGTGCAGCCGTGCAGGCGCCATTGCCCACGCGCCTGACCGGCCGCCCGCAGTGCCAAAACCTCCGCGTGGGCGGTCGGGTCTGCCAGTTCCTCGCGGGCGTTAGCGGCTTCGGCCAGGACGCTGCCGGCGTCGTCGATAATCACTGCCCCAATGGGGATCTCACCGCACTCCCCCGCCGCCTTACCCAGGGCGAGGGCGCGGCGCATAGGCCACTCCCACCGGTCACGTTCGAACAGCGGCGGTGGCGGCGGCACAATGAACTCACCCTCACCGGCGGTAGCACTGTTATAACCCACCCCTTAACGGTAGCGTGGAGGTATGCAGCTACACGTCGTGGATCACCCGCTTATCGCCCATAAACTCACCGTCCTTCGTAAAAAAGACACCCCATCGGCCACCTTCCGGCTCCTGGTTGATGAGCTCGTCACCCTACTCGCCTATGAGGCCACACGGGACGTTGCCACCACCACCGTGGACATCGAAACCCCGGTGGCCACTACCACCGGCACACACCTGTCTACCCCGCGGCCGATTGTGGTGCCGATTCTGCGGGCCGGGCTGGGAATGCTCGACGGGATGACCCGCCTGCTGCCCACCGCCGAAGTGGGCTTCTTGGGTATGAAACGCGATGATGAAACCCTGCGCGTGGAAACCTATGCTAACCGCCTGCCCGATGACCTCTCCGGCCGTCAGTGCTACGTACTCGATCCGATGCTCGCGACCGGGCACACCCTTATTGCCGCGATTAACTATCTGCTGGAGCGCGGGGCCCGTGACGTCACCTGCCTGTGTCTATTGGCGGCACCCGAGGGCTTGGAGGCACTGAAACAAGAGATCGGCACCCGCGCTGAGGTCACCATCGTGACGGCCGCCGTCGACGAACGCCTCAATGAGCAGGCCTATATTGTGCCGGGCCTGGGTGACGCTGGTGACCGCCTCTACGGGATCGTTGACTAGGCGCTAGACTCCCGGATTTTCCCGACGACGACGCTCGCCCGCCGCGCTGACGCGCGGCGGGCGAGACTCATCCAACCAGAAAACTATCCGGTCACGGTATGACGGCTAATCGAGCTGTGAAAGGCAGCCAAACCGTTACTTGAAGGCCGGGATAACTTCACCATTGGGCCACTTCTGTTTGATGAACTCGGCAACCTGCGAGGAGTGGAGCAGTTCATCGAGCTTTTGGAGCGCCTCCTTCTTATCCGTATCGGTGCGGTAGGCAACCACATTCGCATACGGATTGTTCTCTCCGCTCTCCAACACGATGGCATCCTCGGCTGGTTTCAAACCGGCCTCCAGCGCAAAGTTGCCGTTAATAATGGCGGCATCAACATCGGGCAGCAGACGCGGCAGGGCGGCGGCTTCAGATTCGACGAACTCGATATTCTTCGGGTTGGCTTCCGTATTGCCCTGGTAGTCGAGGATGGAAGCGTCCTCTTTATTGGCGTCTTTCAGCACGCCCTCTTTGACCAACAGTTGCAGGGCGCGGGCCTGGTTGGAGGGGTCATTGGAAATACCCACTTTGGCCCCATCAGCCAGTTCAGCAATATCCTTGATCTTTTCGGAATACACCCCATACGGTTCAATATGGACGCCGTCGAAATGCTCGAACTGGTACCCCTTTTCCGCCACCTCGGCTTCGAAATAGGGCACGTGCTGGAAGAAGTTAGCGTCCAGCTCCCCTTCGGATAGCGCCACATTCGGCTGCACATAGTCGGTGTACTCGACGATCTTTAAATCCAGCCCCGCATCCTTAGCAAGATTATCCTGGACGAACTGCAGGATATCTCCGTGCGGCACGGGGCTCGCCCCGATGGTGAGGGTAGTGGCGCCATCGGCATTCGCGGAGGAAGCGGTTGCGCCGGCGTCGTCGCCCTTATTTCCCGAACAGGCGGCGAGGGAGGCGAGGCAGACGGTGGACGCAATAGCAATGGCGCGGCGGATAAACGTTGACATGATGATAGGTCCTTTCCAGAAGAATAATGGAGTGCTGGGGTGGAGGGTGCCCCGGTTAGCGGTTCCTCAGCGGTGATCCACTAACCGGCTGAGCATGTCACCCATCATCTGAACGGCCTGCACGATAACGAGCATGATAACGACCGTGGCGATCATAGTGTCGGTCTGGTAGCGCTGGTAACCGAAGTTATAGGCGAGCGTTCCCAGACCCCCGCCCCCAAGCGCACCGGCGACGGCGGAGTATCCGACCACCGTAATCACCAGCACGGTGATCGCCTGAACGATGCCGGGGAGAGCTTCTCGCACCTGGACGGTCATGATTTGCCGTCCTGTTGCCCCCATCATGGTGGCGGCTTCCGCTTTCCCAGGGTCGACGCCGAGGATGGCGGTTTCCACCAGGCGGGCAAAGAACGGGATCGCGGCTACCGCAAGGGGCACCACCGCGGCAGTCCACCCAATCGAGGTACCCATGATTGTTCGGGTCACCGGGATCAGCGCGATCATCAAGATAATGAACGGGATCGACCGCCCCACATTCACCACGGCAGCCAACACGGCGTGGATGGTTCGCTGCGGGGTAATCCCGCGTTTGGCGGTTGCCACCAGGGCCAGGCCGAGCGGCAATCCGATGGCCACGGTGATAAGGGAGGCGACAACGGTCATGCCGAGGGTTTCCAACGTGGCCGGTAGCAGCCGCTCGGTAATGGCTGGGTTGTCGAACCAGGTGGGTTTATCCACCCGGCCGGGGGTGAGTGGGAGGGCGGCGGGCAGTGCGCTGGGGAGCGCGAATAGCGAGTTAAGCACTGGCAGCCACCTCCAAGACGCTGGCCGCCACACCCTGGTCAGCAAGCGCCGCGCAGGCGGCCTGCGCCGTCGGGCGGGCCACGGTAGCGATGAGCCGGCCCACCTGTGCGGTTCCGATTGTTTCGAAGGTGCCAGCGGCAATATCACCACCCAGATCCGCCACGGCGCGCAACACGCGTGCGCCGGTGGGATCTCCCGGTTCGGAGGTAAACATTAGATCTAAGGCACTCTGGTCTGCCGGGATCGGCGGTAGCGATGGCGCGGGTACGAGGGCACGCGCCAAACGCGAGGCGGGGTCAGCCACAATATCGGCTAGTGCTCCGGTTTCTGCGACGGTTCCGGCCTCCAACAGAGTGGCGGAATCACAGATTTCCCGCACCACGCCCATCTCGTGGGTCACGATGACGACGGTGACGCCGAGCCGGTCACACACATCGCGTAGCAGGTGCAAGATCGCGGCAGTGGTATCGGTATCGAGCGCTGAGGTCGGCTCATCGGCCAGCAGCACGGGCGGCCGAGTGGCCAACGCCCGCGCGATCCCCACGCGCTGTTTCTGCCCGCCGGACAACTGCGCCGGGTAGGCATCCCCACGGCCCTGCAGGCCCACGATCTCAAGCAGTTCATGTACACGCTCGCGGATCTGCTTACTGGGCGTGCCAGTGATGGCGAGCGGGTAGGCGATATTGGCAGCGGCAGTGCGTTGGTCGAAAAGGTTGACGTGTTGGAAGACCATACCGATCCGCCGCCGCAGGGAGCGGCGGGCGCGGGAGTTAGCCGCGGACACTTCGACGTCGTCAACGATTACCCGGCCTTCATCGGGGGTCACTAAACCGGTCAGGCAACCAACGAGGGTGGATTTCCCCGCGCCGGACGGGCCCACAATCCCGTGGATGGTGGCGCGGTCAACGGTGAGGTTGACGCCGCTGAGAGCGGTTACGGAGCCGTAGCGTTTGCCGACTCCCGCGAGGGTAATCATGCTTCCTCCATCGGTCCCGGCGTTAGCACCTCTCCCTATGCGGCAGGTGTCTACGCCCTGGTCCGCGGGGGTTGCTGCAGCGTCATCGAGCCGGGTCTCTCAGCTGCTCTGGATGGTTGAGTACTACCATAGGCAGTCGGTCACCGGGAGGGCATATCCGTCTCCATATGTGAACACTTGTCGGGCAGAAAGCGCTCATTTAAGGTGTTTAACTAGCATCGGACAGGGCCCCGATTAAGTGTGGGCGGGGCAGCGCAATACGTGCCCACTGGGCTAACCGGGCAGCAGACCGGCTTCTTTTAGCTGCGCGGCAATATCGTTGATGAAGTCAGGAATGTGCTTAGCCCCTATGATGGGCCCGCCGGAGATGGTGCGGTCTGCGCCCAGGAGGATCGCCGAGGGGTTCCCCAAACCCAGTACCCTAAAGACATATCCGTGCGTGTCAACGACGAGGTGCCCTTCTAAATGCGGGAAGCGTTGCAGCGCTGGCTGAGCACTTTCCCGGTGAATAGCCACCACCTCAACTGCGTCACCGAGTTGTTCCTGCCACTGTGGAATGCTTTCCACGGCCTCCTCACAAACCCCGCAATAGGCGGAAAATCCAACGAGCACCACGGGTTTCTTTTCCACCAGCTGGGCCAGGTGGATGCGCCCGTGTTCGGGGTGGTCAACGTCCAGGTCAGGCAGCGGTTGCGGCTGGTAATCCTCCGGCTCGTCCGCAGTCGGCGCGTTGGCAAGAGCCTCGCGCATCACCTCGATTTCATCAGCCATCTGCACCTCTATGCGGCGCATCTGGTCCACCAGGTTTCGATCTCGCTCGGTTACCACCGCCCAGACCGCCAGTGCCAGCGCCGCTACCAGGAGCACCGTGGCCGCGACCGTTGCGGCGTTCAGTGGCGGAGCCGGCGCATATAGGTGCCCCGTCAACGCGAGCGCCCCCAACACGATCAGCCCAGCATTACGCCACAGCGTAAACCGCGAGACCGGCGGGCCGGCTGCGCCAAAGCATCCACAGGAGGTGATATTGCCGGCGCGCAGCGCATATCCGACGACGACGCAAAACACGCCCAGCAAGACCAGCGCTAACAGCGCGCCCACGACGCCTGCCCATCCGGGTAGAAGCAGCAGCACGGCAACTATCACTTCCACGACAGGTAGCAGCCGAACCGTGAAAGGCCGGGCGATCAGGGATGGGATCCCGAGCCGACGCCAGAGGGCCACGCCGTCGTCAGGGTTGGTAACAGACGCGCGCTTGCCCCACGCGGAGGCAAGGAAAACAGCGGCCAGCAGCACGCTGGCTAGATGCAGAGGGGTCACAGAATTTTCTCCAGTAGTTCACGAGCAGTCGCGCGCACGTCCCGCCCTTCTGACAGCGCGGAGACAGCGGCACCGTCCACCACGGCGACCACCAGCTGCGGAGAAACATCGATTCCGCAGCGGGTGAGGACGCGAGCAAGAGCATCGTCAAGATGCCCCCGGCCCGAGGCGTAGGCGGCTGCTACAGGAGCTGTGGTAGCGGCTTCTAGGAGTTGTAGATAGTGGTTCTCAAGGGTGTCCGTCGGCGGGAGGCAGGCGCGCAAAATAACGGTGATAATGCCGGCCCGTGTGGTGGGCGGGGGAAGGAGTTCGACGTCGTCAGCCACCCGCTCGGCCCGCTGGGCCCACATGCGGATGTTGATTTTGCCAGCCTCAGCAAGGAGCTCGTCCAGCCCGGAGAAGTAGTACGTGGTGGCAGATAGGGAGCATCCGACGCGACGCGCTACCGCGCGATGGGTAACGGCAGCCGGTCCCTCTTCTCGAATGATGGCAGCCGCAGCCTCAACCAGGGCAGCACGGCGCAGGGCGCCGCGTGCTCGCCTGGCCACCTGGGGCCCTTCTTCAGACATCGTTCGCCTCGGATCCTTCCATCCGGTGGGATTCTTCAACAAGGCTATAGCCGCGTGTCCACTGAGGTCTAACCGTTGTATCATATCGCGCCGAGTGACCGTGTTAGTTTCCTCCCATACAGAGAGCTGCCGGGCGGTTGAGCCGCCCGGCAGGGTAAGGAAGAGTACAGAGCTAATCGCGTAAGGGCGCGTGTGAGCGTTCCTTGGCCGCGATCATACCGATGAGCGCGAATACGGAGATTCCCACGAGGTACCAGGCCGGGGCCATATTGGATCCGGTTACCTTCACCAGCCAGGTAGCGATGAATGGAGCACTGCCACCGAAGATCGCATTCGCCAGGTTGAAGCTGAGCGCGAAGCCGGTGTAGCGGACCTTCGTTGGGAACGTCTCTGCCAGGAAGGTCGCCAGGGTGCCGTCATTGGCGGTGAGCATGATGCAGAAGGCCACTTCGATAGCGATGACTGCTATGAGGGTGGCGCCGTCGAGCAGCATAAATAGCGGCACGGTGAACAGAATGAAGCCGACTGAGGCGATGATGAGCATGTGGCGGCGGCCGAACTTATCGGATAGGTGCCCCATCCCGAAGATCAGCAAGATATAGACCGCGAGCGTCACCGATTCAGCCAGGTGGGTCTGTTCCTTATCGAAGTTGAGGAACTCTTGCAGATACGTGGGCATGTAGGTGAGCAGGAGGTAGAAGGCCACGGCATTGAGGGAGGCGACGGCGAAGGCAATCAGTAGCTCGACACCGTGGTGCTTGAAGACGTAACTGAAGGGCACCGGCTCTTTACCTTCTCCGCCCTGGGCTTTTTCAGCCATCTCCCGGTAGACCGGGGAGTCCTCCAACTGGTCCAAGATGTGGCGGCCAAGCAGACCCAACGGGCCGGCTACAAGGAAGGGGATACGCCAGCCCCAGCTGTGCATGGAGGCGTCGTTGAGGAGCGCTGTGAGCAGCGCGACCGAGAGGGACCCCACGAGCAGACCGCTCGCGGTGGAGGCTGGTACGAGGCTCGTGTACATGCCGCGCTTATTGGTGGGCGCGTATTCCGCTAGGAACGTGGCCGCTCCCGCGTACTCACCAGAGGCTGAGAAACCCTGGATTAGGCGCATCACCAGCAGCAGGATGGGGGCCCAGATACCAATCATGACGTAGGGCGGAATGAGCCCAATAAGGACGGTCGCTCCGGTCATCATTAAAATCGCGACTGACAGTACCCAACGGCGGCCATAGCGGTCACCGAGCCGACCCCAGACGGCGGCACCAATGGGCCGCACCAAAAACGATAGGGCGAAAATACCTAAAGCACCCATAAGTTTAAGAGTACGGTCTTCTCCGGGGAAGAAAACCTCAGAAATAACCACGCTCAAATAGGTATAGGTGGCGTAATCGAACCATTCGACGAAATTGCCTACAAAAGCAGCGAGCGCGGCCTTGCGTAATGTCTCGTGCCGGGTGGCATCATCAATAGATATCTCGGAGCTAGACACAGCGTCCGGTCCTCTCCACGCGGTTGCCGAGAAAAACATCGGCATATCCGCGTCGTTACGATAGTAGGCGGCTTCTATGCCGCCTACTATCTGCGAATTCGGCTGGCACTGCACAGTTGTCACATCTGCGGGCCATGCCCCTGGGGGTTTTATCCTCCATAGGAGGGGCCATTGGCGGTGGGCCCATCCGTTGCCCACCGCCAACGGACGATGGATTAGCGGACAGGTTCCTCCGCTTCCATTGTCTCGCGTCCACGCCGCCGCTGCTGCTTTTTGACGTAAAGATCGACAAAAATCGGGCCAATTCCGCCGAGAATAATCAACAAACCACCCAAAGCGGCCACGAACGTCATCGCTTCTTGGAAGAAGAAGAATCCAAAGAGCAGCGCAACCACACATTCCCAGTAGGAAATGCACGACATTTCCACAGCCGGCAAATTACGGCCGGCAACAACGAGGAAGCCGAGCGCAATCAAACCGCAGAAGAAGAACAGTCCGCCCGCCCAAGTCCAGTTAGTGGCGCTGAGCTCGGTGATTTGCGGCCGCATGATCAGCGACAGCAGGCCGGTAGCGACTGCTGCCCACAGGAAGTTCCAGGTTCCACGAACATCAGAATCCATATCCTGCCGGTATCCGTAGAAGAAGAGTGCTAGACCGTAGAAGACGCCAGAGCCCAATCCGACGAGGTCACCGAGTGCCTTTTGAGGGAATTCTGGTGTGGAGGCAGAAAGATCGACACCGAAGGTCCACCCACCTTCTGGCGTGTAAGCAACGAGACCGATCGTGAAGATCATGCCGATGAATACGAGCCCCAGGAAGATGCCGTTAGCTAGCGAAATCTTCTCTTTTCGGAAAATACGAGCAAGCAATGTGCAGAAAAGCGGGCCGGTATAAATCAAGAAAACAGCGTTGGCAATGGACGTTAGTAGCGTCGAAGTAATGTAAAGGGCAAGTGATGTGCCGATACATACACCGCCGGCGATTACCGAGAAGCTTAAACGAGATTGTCTGAAGGCCGCCCAGCGCTTGGTGACGAGCAGGATGATGATAAAACCGATGAGGCCGACGGTCATACGCCCGAAAGCTAGAAAGCTGCCTAGGTATTGTTTGACATCGGGATCGAGCCCGTCCGTGGCTCCCCGAGAGAAGAAACCGACCATACCCATGCCGGTTGCAGAGATGAGCATGGCCAGGAAGCCAAGCTTTTTATTCATGACGTACGAGCCGGGAGCAGTACTCGTATTTTCCACAGTCGTGGTGGACATTTTTACTCACTCTCAAGAGGGCAAATCGGGGTACGACGGACTACGCGTTGACGCCGTCGTCAATAAAAAGCGCGCCCCGCGCAGATGCAGGAAGAGCTCAAGGTGGATATGAAAAGCGCCGGCTGACCCGGGTGCCGCACAAGGAGACGCGGCACCCGGGAAATGCCGGTTATGGAGTTGCTGTACTGCTAAGCAGCACGCACTTCCCAATTAGACGAGGGTCGGGTCCTCAACCTGGTTCGGGAAGTAGTCCTCGCAGCCGCCTTCGCGGTAAACGTCAGCGGTGGCGCAGTGCAGGGCGCCGCCGAAGGCGTAAGCGTCGCGGAACGGAACGGGGATCGGGTTCATACCGAGCTTGTCCATCTGCTCGAGCTGGTTGTGCTCGGAAGCCTCGACGATCACGTTCTTGTGGTCGAGCACGAGGCAGTTCATGGACAGCCACACCGAGGAGTAGCACAGCGGCGGCGGGGTCTCGTGAGCCGGCATCGCAGCGTCGACGATCTCCCAGTCGTTGGCTTCGAAGATCTTCCGCTGTTCTTCGGGCAGGCGGCGATGCGGGTTGTTGATGATCAGACCCGGACGCAGCGGCACGAAGGTGGCGTCGATGTGGATCGGGTAGGGGTCACCCGGGAAGTTCACAGCGTGCACCCGCAGATCCGGGTACTTGCGCTTGAACCATTCCATGGCCCGGCGGTTCGTGGTCAGGCCGTGCTGGATGAACAGGTCCTTGCCCAGACGCAGCACGTCAGCAGCGTCGAACAGGATTTCCTCTTCGGTGGTCACGAAGTCCTTGTTGGCGGTGCGCTCCAGGCGCTCCTCCAGCGAGATCTTCTCATCGTAGTAGTTGTGCTTGTAGGACTTGTCCGTCAGGCGCGGGCGCGGAGCCTGCGACCAGATGAACTCCGGGTCCTCATCGAAGTACTTGCTCAGCAGCGGCCAGTAGGCCAGGTACTCCCAGTAGCGGCAGCGGAAGGACATTGCCGCAGCAATGATCTCCGGGCCGATGGTCAGCAGCACGTCACGAGGAGGCATACAGGTCATCATCGAATCGGTACGGAAGTCCGGGGTGATGACGGGAGCGTTCCACTGCAGCGGGGTCGGACGGTCCACCTTGACGCCGTGATCTTCGAGCACCTTGGCGAGGTTGTCGAGCTGGGCGTTAGCCTTCTCCACGGTCTCCTGCGGGCGGGGTCCCCACATGCCGCGCATCTCGGAGTCGACCGGCACCTTTTCGGAGGTGGCAGGCTCTTCCGGTGGAATAACCGAGTTGTCGGCGCGACCCACGATCACGTGCTTCAGCGGGTCAAAGTCGTTCCATGAATTGACGATCTTCGCCATGTTGTAACTCCTTCTTTCTCCAGGGAGCGTCTTCAGTCCCTGGTTGAGTACCGCGTCCTCGTATGCGGAGGCCACGGTGGTTCCCGCCTGTCGGAGGCGGAAGTCTTGTGGTTGGTTGCTAACCAAGCTAGCTGGGCCACGCGAGTGCGGCCCGGGCTCGGGGAGCCAGATGCGGGTGGGGCACCGCGGGCACGCCGTGCCCCACCCGGATGCTTTACAGCGGGTACTCGCCCGTGCGAGTGATGATGGTGCCGGCCTCTCCCGCGATGATGGCGGGGGCATCGGCCAGGCGACCGATCGCGGCCACTTTGCCGGTCTTCTCGACGAAGCGGCACGCTGCCTCTACCTTCGGACCCATCGAGCCAGCGGCGAAGCCTTTCTCGCGCAGTTGCTGCGGCGTCGCCCGGTTGATCTCACACTGATCCGGAGTGCCCCAGTTATCCATCACGGCCGGGACGTCGGTGAGGATGACGAACATATCTGCTTCGACTTCCTCGGACAGAATCGCACCGGAAAGATCCTTGTCGATAACCGCTTCGGTGCCGTGCAGTTTGCCCTGCTCATCGCGGTAAACGGGGATACCGCCACCACCGGAGCAGATCACCGTGACGCCGGAGTTAACCAGCTGCTTCACAACATCCGATTCGATAATCGACTTCGGATCGGGGCTGCCCACGACGCGGCGGAAGTGGGGGCCGTCAGCCTTCATCACCCATCCGCGTTCGGCTTCGAACTCCTTGGCCTGCTCTTCGGTGTAGACCTCGCCCACGAACTTCGTCGGGTTGGCGAAGGCCGGGTCGTCCTTGTCAACCAGCGTCTGGTTGACGGTGCACACGACCTTGGCATCAGGCAGTGCGTTCCCGAACGCGTGCTGGAGCCAGTATCCAATGAGACCTTGGGTCATAGCCCCCAACGAGTCGAAGGGGTAGGGCTGGCTGAGCTTCGGATCGTTCGCGCTCTGCAGGGCGAGCACGCCCACCTGGGGGCCGTTGCCGTGGGTAACGACGAACTCGTGCTCAGCCGCCAGCGGGGCCAATGCGTCCACCGCGATGTTCACATTCCCAATCTGAATGTCAGCATCCGGTTTCTGCCCCCGCTCGAGCATGGCGTTTCCGCCCAGTGCTACGACGATACGCATCTAATTACTCTCCCAGGGTTGCGACCATAACGGCCTTGATGGTGTGCATGCGGTTCTCGGCCTGATCGAAGACCACCGATGCCTCCGACTCGAAGACATCGTTGGAAACCTCCATGGATTCCAAGCCGGTCTTCTGGTAGATGTCCTCACCTACAACGGTGTTGCGGTCATGGAAGGCGGGCAGGCAGTGCAGGAACTTCACGTTCGGGTTGCCGGTGGCTTCCATCAGTTCCTTGTTGACCTGGTAGTCCTTCAGCAAGGCAATACGCTCATCCCACACTTCCTTGGGTTCGCCCATGGAAACCCATACGTCGGCGTAGAGGAAGTCACAGCCCTTCACGCCTTCCTTGGGGTCGTCGGTGTGGGTGATCTTAGCGCCGGTCTCCTTGGCGATTTCGTTCGCCTTGTCGATCCACTTCTGCTCGTTCCACAGCTCCTTCGGGCCCACGATACGGACGTCCATGCCGAGCATGGCGGCGGTGATCATCAGCGAGTTGGAGATGTTGTTGCGGCCATCGCCAAGGTAAGCGAAAGCAATCTCGTTGTAGTTCTTGCCGGAGTGCTCCTTCATGGTGAGCACGTCACAGAGCATCTGGGTGGGGTGCCAGTCATCGGTCAGACCGTTCCAGACCGGGACGCCGGAGAGCTCAGCAAGGGTCTCTACGTGCTCCTGCTTCTTACCGCGGAACTCAATGCCGTCGTAGTAGCGGCCGAGCACCCGAGCGGTGTCCTCCACGGATTCCTTGTGCCCCATCTGGGAGGAAACCGGATCGAGGTAGGTAATGTTAGCGCCCTGGTCATAGGCAGCTACCTCGAAGGAGCAGCGGGTACGGGTAGACGTCTTTTCGAAGATCAGTGCGATGTTCTTGCCCTTTAGGGTCTGCTCTTCGCGGCCTTCCTTCTTGGCAGCCTTCAGCTCTTCGGCGAGCTCTAGCAGGGACAACCATTCTGCGGGGGTGAAGTCAAGTTCCTTCAGGAAGTGACGTCCGTGCAGTTCGTGCTTCATTGCGTTCCTAACTTTGGATTGGGCATACTGTCTGTGCGACCGAGAATCTTTCAGGTGTGCGAAACGTGTTAGATTCCGGTGCGCTGAGTCGGGCAGGACATGCAACGGGGGCCACCACGGCCACGGCCGAGCTCGGAGCCCGGAACTTCGAGCACCTCGATACCTTGCTGACGCAGGTACGTATTGGTTGCCACGTTGCGTTCGTAGCCCACGACCACACCGGGGCGGATCGTGAGGAAGTTGCAACCGTCATCCCACTGCTCGCGCTCAGCCTGCAGGGAATCCTGCGGGGTAGTGAGCACGCGGACCTCGGGAATATCGAGGGCAGAGGCGATGACGTCGAACATCTTGTCCGGCGAATTGTAAGTGACGTCGAGCTTGCCGGAAGACTCGCCGGGAAGGATGGTGTTAGACGCCAACATGCCCAGGTTGCCGTAGGCGGTGAAGGATTCTTCATCCAGCATCGTCATAACGGTGTCAAGGTGCATGAGAGCGCGTTCGCTCGGCATATGCAGCGCCACGACTTTTTCAGCGCGGCCGGAGTCGAAGAGCTGGCGAGCCAGACGCTCCACACCCTGCGGCGTGGTGCGTTCAGACATCCCCACCAGGACGGCTCCCTTACCAATGACCAGGACGTCGCCGCCTTCCACGGCGGCGGGGCCTTCGTCATTTCCGAGCGACCAGCGGTTAAATTCGTCGTTTGCGAACCGTGGATGCCACCGATAGATGGCTTCATAGTTCACCGTTTCGCGCTGGCGGGCAGGCATAGTCATCGAGTTGATGGCGACGCCGTCGTAAACCCAGCAGGAGGTGTCACGGGTGAACAGATGGTTCGGCAACGGGGTGAGGGCGAAGTCGTCCGGTCCGAGCATGTCGAAGACGACAGACTTGGGGTCGCCCACCTCTTTAAACAGTTCCTGCTTGGTGATACCACCAACGAGGAGTTCTGCGAGTTTATTGGACTCTAGACGGTCTGCGTAGTTGCGCAGCGCGTCGGTGGCTGACAGGCCGTACTTACGCTCGTCGAAAACGTGGTCGAGCACGTGGGTGCGGGCTTCCGGGATATCCAGAGTTTCAGCCAACAGGTCTTGGAAGAGCAGAACCTCAATACCCTCATCACGCAGCAGCTGAGCGAACTGGTCATGCTCACGCTGGGCTTCTTTCAACCAGACGATGTCATCAAAGAGCAGTTGATCTTTGTTGGTGGGGGTCAGGCGGGCCAGCTCCTGGCCGGGACGATGGAGGATAACTTGCTCCAGCTTTCCGACCTCTGAATCGACGCGGTACGTCATTATTGCTTAGCTCCCTCACTAGCGATGTCGTTCTGATACAAGTCTCCCTTTTCTGGTACACCCGTCCAAGGGACAAAGGTCCCAGGCCGCCCACAAGGCCCTAAATAATGCGAAAATCTCCTGGACATTTGTACCAGGAGAAAGGCTAACTCGTGAGCGCCGTTACCCTTAGCCACTACTGTCAGTCTGTCTGAGGCAACCCTAAATAGCAAGCAATTCTGCCTGGGAGTTGGCTGGGAATTACCCCGACGACGCACCTCCCCCATCGGTCTTGCCAGCGCCAGGTCAAGGGTAATCAGGACCGGTGGCACGAGACCTTAGGGCAAAGCAAAGGTGGGGGTTGATTACTATCAACCCCCACCTGGGCCCGCCACTCACCTTGCGGAGGCGGCCTGTTTAGCCTCACAAATATCCGGGCCACTCCCCTGCACGGCGAGATGCCGAGGTCTGTTCGGCGGCGCCTGCCAGGGCAGGCACCGCCGGCTGGTTATGCCTGAGCGCGGTTACGGCGCATGATCAGCGCGCCTCCGCCCAGCAGCAGACCGGCGAGCATTACCATGCCGGTCAATTCTCCGCCCGTGATGGGCATACCAGGTTTACCTGGATCAGTCGGCTTGCCCGGATCAGTCGGCTTGTCCGGATCAGTCGGCATCCCCGGATCAGTCGGCATCCCCGGATCGCTCGGGGTAACGGTCGGCTCAATGGTCGGCTCGGCCGTCTCGGTGGGTTCACCTGTCGGGTCCGGGACTGGTGTCTCGGTGGGTTCCGGGCTAGGAGACTCAGTCTCCTCCGGCACGGCACATTCAACCCGCGCATCCGCCCAGTTGGCGTGATCGCTACCGACGCCGTCGCCGCCGTCGCCCACGAGCAGGGTGATGACGTTGACGCCGGTGATATCGACGTCCATCTCCTCACTCTGGCCAGCCTTCATTACGCCGGTCTTACCAAAGATGGTCTTACCATCACCCTGCACCTCGAAGGTCACTGAGCCGGCACGGCCATCTTGGACGCCTACGACGCCCTTGAGGCGCTGACACTGCCCGTTGAGTTGGAAGCTCACTGATGAGGGCGCGTGGGTACCCAGACCCTTTTCGTAGAGCTGGCCGCCCACCGAGATCGCCTGGCCGTCACCAGAATCTTGCTCACCATTGGACTGGTCCCGCTCCACCGGGCCCCAACCGTTGGAAGGGTCGCCGTGGAAGGGCAGATCAGACAGGTGATTCGTGCCGTTGATAATGCCGCGCAGCACCTGGACAGTCGTCGTGGCCTCGACCGTGCGGTCAGCGCCGTCGACCTGATAGGAGACCATCACCTTCAACTCGCCCGGTGCGGCATTCTTGGGCGCGGTTACCTTCCAAGCCTGCTGAGTATCCGAGTTATCCGGCGAATCGACCTTCTCCACCTTCCAGCCGTCGGGAACCGTCAGCGTATGAGCCACGCCGGTTACGGCACCGGCTTCGAAGAACTCGGCGGTGGTGGTGACGTCAAACGGGGTATCCCATGCGACTGCGGCCGGGGCCTCAATGGCGGCAGCTGCACAGGCGGTCACCTCATCGGTGGCACCGAGGTCCTCGACGCGGAAATTGTCGATAACGAGATCCGCTTGGGCACCGCCACCGATTTTCTCAAAGCCAACCCAATAGTCACCGCAGCCGCTGGCTACGAATTCTTGCGCGAGCACCGTGGTTTCGCGCACCTCGCCCACATTTTGGGTGGTGAGATTCTGCGAGACAACCTGGCCGTTATGGAGCCGGTCATAGCCGATGACAAGCCGGTATTTATCCGCATATGCCGACTGGTGATCCATGGAAACGCGGTACTTATGGCCCGGTTTGAAATTGATCGACGCCGGGATGGTACGCATGATGAGGCCACCGTTTTCCTCGTGCATCATCAAGGACCAGGTGCCATCGAGCACGTTGTCGTTCAGCTTGCCGCCCTCGACGACCTTATCACCGATGACGCCGTACCAGCCCTTCTGCGAGTACGGTTCATGGCGCTCTGCCAACTGAGTGCGCGCATCTCCGCCCCGGTTGCCCAGGCCGGTCACGAACGGCCAGTAGCCGGTATCGACATTCTCGAAATCATCGAAGAAGATAGTCTGCTCGGTGGGTTTCGCATCCTTACCAGCTACGAAGGGAACCACCCGCAGGTCATCGACGCGAACCTTGGCCTCGCCTTCACCAGCACCCACGGTGAAGGTGACCGGGGAGCCATCCGTATGGAAGGTCACGCGCGCCCGCTGGAAGTAGGTCCGCAGTTTTTCATCCGACGCCGTGGAGTTCATGGCGGTGGAAGCGGAGAAGGACGTCGTCGGAACGCCATCCACAACTTCCTGGTACCCGGCGGCAGTCACGCCACCACCGGAGGCGGCAACCGTTACCGGGCGGGTCTGGCCTGGCTCGATCTCCACCCACGCCCAGGCGCTGTAATCGCCCGCGGGCAGGGTGAGGGTTTGAGCGAGGGAGGATTTCCCGGCCCCGAGGACGGCCTGGTAGTTCTCCAGCGCGGTCTTCTCAATGGTTACATTCCCAGCCACGGTGTATGCGTCCAGGCTTCCAGAGAAGAAACCGGGATCTACAATGTGGCTGCCCTGGCCCCAGTTCGGAGTCTTCGCCGGTGCAACCTTACCGCTGGGGTAAAGCACATAGGCGGTGTTGGCTTCCGCATTGATCGTGACCTTGCCGCCGGAGACGGCGACGTCACCCATATCTACCCGCCCGGTATCGGTCAGCTTGAACAGCTTCAACGAGCCCTGGTTCTTCCAGGAGTCGGTGAGCGTCCATGTGCTGGCACCGCCAGCCGGGTTGTAATGGTAGAGGCGGTTGCCGCCGTCGGTCCAGGGCAGCAGATAGCGGCCCTGTTCATATACGGTGGCGCCGTCATAGGTGAAGGTGCGGTTGGTGGGGACGACCTTACCGGAGACGGACTTCTCCGGGGAGGTGGCTACGGTCCCGTTTTCGAAGGTGATGCTATCGGCACCCCAACTCATAATGTTGGACTGCTGCAGGAACTTCACCGGCAGGTTACGCTGCCAGATTGTATCGATGAACAGCTTGTGGTTAATATTGCCGGCCCATCCCTCAAATTCCTTCACATTGGCGTTACCGAGGATCGGGTGCGGATTGAAGGTGTCCCGGTAGGAGTTTTCTACGAAGCGCACCAGCTGGGAGTTCAGGCCCTTGTAGTTCTGGCCACCGTAGTTCTCATCATTGGCCCAGTGAGACCATATCGAGTAGTCAGGGAACTTATCGGACCATTCCGAGGAGAGCACCCAGCCCTGCTTTTGCAGTTCCTTGCCCAGGCGCTGTCCTTCCCATCCGTCCGGGTAGTAGACGTCAATGTAGAGCCAGTTCAGATTCTCGGGAGCTTCATCGCGGAACTGTTGGAACCGCTTGAGTACGTTCTTAGTACCCAGATCCTTCGGGCCGTCAATATAGTAGGCCTGGTTCATCCAACCCCAAGCTTTCTGAGGCGGCATCCGTAGGAGTTCCTCACTAAAGGCATGGGCCTCGGAATAGGATTCCGTGACATTCACGTGGACGCCGATATTGGCATTCCACTTGGCGGCCTCATCAGCCAGGGTTTTCAGGTCTTCCAGCCCGCCGGCGCGGGTGTTGTAGTGGCCGCCGTAGTCGGGGTGGGCGGAGTCATGCCCCTCGGCCTGGTAGCCCTTCAGAAGCACCTGCTGGCCTAGCCCATCGGTTTCCAAGCCGATCCGTTTGGTGTCATCCAGCGTCCGCAAGAATGGATGAGTTGCCTGAGAGACGATATTGAATGGGATGCGGGTAATAACCTTATTTTTCACCTCGTCCTGGCCATTCGTGGCCGGGCGCATCTCGCGGGTAGCGATGGCGGAATCCTGCCAGTCAACAGTGCCGTCGTCGTTCCGATCGGCCACCACCTTCACCTGTGCCATCGGCATCTCATCCGGGCCGAGGCCTAGATCCGCCGTCGTTCCGCGGTGCACCCACGGGCCTGGGCTCACGGTGCCCACCTTGGCTCCGTTCACGGTGGCGACGGCGCCAATCCAGCGGCTATTTGACCCCTTATGCGGCCCCTTCGAGGTGTTGTCCGAGACGCTATTACCCATGAAACCGGCCGCAAGCGCCTTGGTATTGGCGGCGATCATATAGCCGGTAGTCTGGCCTTCATTGGCGCTGGACACATCCCAACTGGTGTCCGCCGAGGCGGTGCGATTCGCCCCCAAGGTACCGATCATGAGGTGGCCGTCGTCCGCTGCGGGTACGGTAACCAGATTTAGACCGGGTACGGAGATGCGGTGGATCTTGCCCTTGGGGTCCTTCACCGTGGGGATGGACCACGTTACCACGCCGTCATTAATCCCGACGACGACGGTGAGCTCCGCCCCGATATCTGCGATGGTCACGGGGTATGTCACCGCGGTGGCGGTAGCCTGCGGAGTACCCACGGTGACGGGGTAGGCCTGCTCATCAATGGTGATGGAGGTGAGGGGCGCACCCAGCTGCCCGGCGAGCTGCTGGTCCCCTAGGCGATAGTCCACGATCTGCGGGAAAGCAGGGTGGGTGCGCACGGTGAGGG
>JAEWHO010000045.1 GCA_023387755.1 Actinomycetes bacterium
TCCGGAGCAGATTGTTCTTAAGCTCGAGAAAGCCCGAGAACTTAAGCAAGGCGGATCAGAATCAACGCCTACGCTCCATTGCCATCTCCACAGATCACACAGCCGCACCCCCAGCACACTACGCACATGCACCCAATACCGGTATCCTGCACCCAAAACCGCCCTTGTGTCAAAATGAGCGTCTAAACAACTACCTGGTGACTGTTCAGATTAGTGACCTATCTCTTCCGCCTTCTGCTGAGGCAGACCTGAAACGGTTGTGGGGCTTGCAAGTTCAAAAGGTGCGTAAGCACATAGAGGAAACCAAATAGTTTGGCGATCCCACAACACAAGTTATTAAGGCCGGGTCCCAAAGCAACCTTTAGGGCACTGCTGTATGTCTACTCGCCAACACTGTGTCGCCGCCCTGAGGGGGAGGGGGCCGTCTTGGATTGTCTGCTGGCTGCCATCTGTTGGTGTCGGAATGTTCCCGCTTAGGTGTGAGAGGGGCAGCATGCTGGACGGCAGGCGTGAAGGTGCCGTCCAGCGGCGCTACTCAATGCCTAATGGATTCCCAAAGTTGCGACAATGATGCCGGAGAAGATGAGGACTATCGTCAGTACGAAAAGCACGATGGAGATGATCGAGAAAATCTTGCCCAGCATGTAACCGGTCTTGAGGTTGCCATCCCAGCGGTAGGGAGCCCCCGTCTCGATCTGCTTCTTGGCCTGAGCGCCCATGTACCAGGCAATATAGGCGCAGATGCTAAAGAAGATGCCAATGATGCCGAGGAGGAAGACAGTACTGGCAGACGGGTGATCCATCAGTTGCCCGCCGCCAGGATAGGCATAGCCGGGCTGCTGCCCGTACCCGGAGTTGTTGTGGCCATAGGTAGGTTGCTGTCCATACCCAGGGGCAGGTTGGCCGTAGGTGGACTGTTCTCCGTGCGCGGGTCGGTTCTCGCCATAGGCGGGGCGATTCTCACCATAGGTGGGCTGGTTCTCGCCGTAGGTTGGCTCGCTGCGTTCGTTCGAGGAGGGGGTTAAGGGATTATCGCTCATTGGCTCATTCCTTGCCTGAGTTGTTGGACAGAAAGGCGTGAACACCGGTTGGCATTTCCGGTAGAGAGATTGTAACCCGGACCGAGGGACAAACCGGAGCCGCAGCCTATTTATTGGGGGCACCGCCGCTGCGGGCTCCACAGGGCACGTCCCTCACGGATAAATACCGCACAACCCCTAGCTTTGCCCACAGGTGCAGTGTTAGTGTGGCGGTGGCTACAACAGCCCGCGCGGCGTCCGCAAATAAGCTTCCCTGCCGTGCGGCAATGCGCACAAAGCAGTGCGCCAAGGAGGATGAATGTTGCGACTACGCCATGCCTTAACATGCACCGCCACCATGATTGCCAGCGTCGCCTTAGCGGTTCCCGCGATGGCCTGTACCGGCGTCATCATTGGTGGCGACCTCACCGAGGACGGCTCGACTATTTTTGGTCGAACCGAGGATCTTGAACAGAATCACCCCAAACGTCTGCTCGTTCACCCGGCAGGTGAGCACCCATCTGGCACCGTCCTAACCGGTGCCGAAACCGGAGTTACTTTCACGCAGCCGAAAGACTCCTTGAAATACACCTCGATTTCTGACGTCACCCCGGAGGAAGGCCGCTTCGAAGAAGCCGGCTTTAACGATAAGGGCGTCGCGGTGGATGTAACCATTTCCGCTACTGCCAATAAAGAGGTCCAAAAGGCCGATCCCTACACTGAAAAAGGATGGACGGAAGGCTTCCTTGCTACTGTGCTGCTCGCGAATGCCGAATCGGCACGTGGGGCAGTAGAGCTGATGGCCAGCCTAGTGGATAAAGACGGCGCATCGGAGGGGAATATCCTCGTTATCGGGGATAAGAGCGAGCTGTGGTACATGGAGATCTACTCCGGGCACCAGTATGCGGCCATGAAGTACCCCGCGGACCGCTTCTCCATCATGCCGAATCAGTATTGGATGAACGAGGTTAACTGCGCTGATACAGGCAATTTCATCTGCTCCCAGGACCTTGAAAAGACTACCCGCGATGCCGGCACCTACGCCGAGACGAATGGCAAGTTTGACCCGGCACGCTCCTACAATAAAGCGACAATGTCTGCCGGAGACGTCTCCCGTGTATGGTCCGGCATTAAAGTTCTCGATCCGGGAGCACAGGCCAAAATCACCGATAACTATTTCCCGCTCCTCAACAAACCAAGTGCTCAATTCAAGAAGGTCTCCATCCGTGACGTCATGGAATTACAGCGCAACCGGTTTGAAGGCGTGGACGACAACCTCGCTGCCCTGAGCCAGAAGGTCGTCAAGGATAGCGGTCTGAAAGGGCTCGATGGTCAGCCGGTGCCCGGTGCGCGTTACCCGATTGGCAATACCAACTCAATGGAAGCTCACATCTTCCAGCTCCCGGCCGCTGGTATGCCCACAGAAATTCCCGGCACGCTATGGCAAACCGTTGGTACTCCGCAGGGCTCGGCCTACCTGCCCTACTACGGAAATATCACGGACACGATCAAGCCGATGCAGTCCGCTTCCACCACTGCGGGCGACGAAAAATCCTACTACTGGGTAGCCACAGACGTGAATCTCGCCGTCGATAAAGACCGCGCCACACTGACCGCGCCGGTCCGCGAATATCTGCATTTCATTGAGGACCCGAATATCGCCTCTTGGAGTGCCGATAACGCTACGCTTGCCGCCAAGCATAAGGCTGACCCGAAGGCCGCCGCGGCGTGGTCGACCGAGAAATTCACGCATATTTCCCAGGCCTCCTACGACGCCCTGCTGGCCCTGCGCGAGTCCCTGGCCGTCTACAACCAGGCCCACACGTTAGCTGCCACCGGCGGCCATGAGCTGGCAGTTGCGCCCGGCCAGATCATTCTGCCCACCGTCTTTTCAGTTACTCCCGACGACGCCGCGCCAGCACCTGCGGATACGCAGCTGCTGGCGGGATGGAACCTGGAACTGACCCAGCAACTGCCCTACGGTAAGACCCGGCCAGCTCCGATTACGACCCCAATGTCGGTGGCACTTATGCTGCCGGACGGGGTTGATCCAGCCAGCCTCAGTGCTGATGGAGTGAAGCTACTGGTCAACGGTAAGGCGATCGATTTCCAGGTTGATACACAGAAGGGAGCAATCACCTTCCCTGTGGGGGAGATGGGTGAGGTTGCGCTGGTCAAGGCTGCAAGTGCCCCGGCGCCCACGGATCCGGTACCGAGTGCCCCTGCCCCGAGCGATCCCGCGCCCACTGATCCGGTGCCCACAACGCCAGCACCCAGTGTTCCTGCCCCCGGCCAGCCGACGGCACAGCCTCCAGCACCCAAACCCGGTATTCCGGTTACGGGTACCGATAGCGATACCCTGCTGGCCCTCGGCGTCATGGCGCTTGCGGGGGGCGCCTGCACCCTCGTGATTAGGCGCCGCCAAGCCGCCTAGCCGGAGTTATTCAACACCTGGTGGGGGCGCGTCCTCGGACGCGCCCCCACTAATGTGCTACTTGCACTTCCGCCCGTTTCGTAACCGAATTGATACCTGCAAACGCGCGTAAAACAGCCGCTATTGAGGGGGTGCTCCCCTATGGTGAGGACACAGCCATCCGTGTCCCATATCTCTAACTGTGGGGTACGTGCCTTTGTGAAGGGGAGGAAATGTCTACACCCGAGATTGTCCCGAGCACATCCCATGCAGCCGGCGAAGATGCACCAGAGATTACTGGCAAACCGCTAGCGCGGAAAATACTGGGACTGGCCGTGGGCGTGCTACTCGCCGTCGTCGTCTATTTCTTGATGCCCGAATCCCTCAGCGCTGAACTGCAAGCCGCCTCCGCAAAAGCGGTGGAGAAAGGTAAACCCGAGTTCACCGCGCACGGGCTCGCTTTCACGGCTGCAGTGGCTGTCCTTATGGGGGTGTGGTGGATGACTGAGGCGATCCCGCTGGCCGCTACCGCCCTGGTCCCTTTGGTTGCGTTTCCCGCGTTTGAAGTGGCTGATTTTAAAGCGACCGCCTCTCCTTATGCCAGTGGCACGATCTTCCTCTTTATGGGTGGATTCTTCCTGGCGCTGGCGCTGCAGCGCTGGAATCTACACCGCCGGGTAGCCCTCGTAACCGTGCTGGCGGTCGGCACCAAACCGAAGCAGCTCATTCTCGGGTTCATGGTGGCTACCGGGTTTATGTCGATGTGGGTGTCCAATACCGCCACCGCGGTGATGATGCTGCCGATTGGCTTGTCGGTGCTTACCTTGATCGGGGAGATGAAGACGGACGCCGAAGGTAAGGTACGGTCTAAATTTGCCATTGCCTTGATTTTGGGGATTGCTTATTCGGCGTCGATTGCGTCGCTGTCCACCCTGATCGGTACGCCGCCAAACACCTTGCTGCGCGGGTATCTGAAAGACAACCACCATATTGAGATCGGCTTCGGCCAGTGGATGCTCGTGGGGGTGCCGCTGGCGTGGGGTTTCCTGTTGGTGGCATGGTGGCTGCTCACGAACGTGTTGTCTAAGCCGGAGATTGACGAGATCCCGGGTGGTAAGGAACTGATCCGCGAGGAGCTGCACAAGATGGGGCCGATGTCCCGGGGTGAGAAGCTGGTCGGAATGGTGTTCTTGCTGGCGGCGCTATCCTGGATTTTCCTCCCCACGCTTTTCCCGGATGCCGGCATCAGCGATGAACTGATCGCCATGGCCATCACCCTGCTGCTGTTTATCATCCCGGTGCATCCCAAGCACGGTGTGGCGCTGCTGGACTGGGAGACCGCCAAACATATTCCGTGGGACGTGCTCCTGCTCTTCGGCGGCGGTTTGTCGCTGTCCGCCATGTTCTCCAGTAACGGGCTATCCGCGTGGATTGGGGAGCAGGCAAAGGGCCTAGCCGGCCTTCCGGTGATCGTGTTCGTTATCGCGATTGCCGCGCTCATCATCTTCCTCACCGAAATGACCTCGAACACCGCAACGGCGGCGGCCTTCCTCCCGATTATGGGCGGCGTGGCAATGGGTATTGGTCAAGACCCGATGCTGCTGGTCATCCCCGTGGCCCTGGCCGCCACCTGCGCCTTCATGCTGCCGGTCGCCACCCCGCCGAACGCGATTGCCTACGGCTCGGGCTACGTGCGCATCGGTGATATGGTGCGCGCCGGCGTATGGCTGAACATTATCGGCATCGTGCTTATCGCCCTGGTCACCATGACCTTAGCGGTGTGGGTGCTGGGAATCGCTGTCTGAGTTTTAGCACTGCCTAAGATTTTGACGCCGTCTGGATCTTTCCCGACGACGCCGCGGCCCGGTGTGTGCCTTCCGGCCTACACCGGGCCTTCGCCTTCCCGGTGATGGTCCGCCTAGGCAAGGCTTAAGTCCTCAGTCGCGTGGGTGAGGAATGTGGAAATAAGCTAGCGGTGCGCAGGGGTGTCACCTGTATCACTGGCTGCGATTTTGTGACCGGGCGTAAGAGGCGCTAGTATTGAACGTGCCGAAAGGCAAAGCGCCCGTGGCTCAACGGATAGAGCATCTGACTACGGATCAGAAGGTTGGGGGTTCGAGTCCCTCCGGGCGCGCTCTTTTTTTGCCTAAAAACAGCCCTCCTCCGCACGTTCGCGCGCCTTATGCTCCTTTAGGATTTCGTAGGATTTTTTGAGATGTGTGATGCTGTTTTTGTCGTAGTAGTAGCCGCAGTAGTCGCACAGGATCGTGATGACTTCGATGGGGTCGGTGCCGCCATACGGTCCTGTGCCTGCGCATTGCCGTAGGTGTCGCGAATATCTTGCGAGATGCGCATGGAACAGAACTTTGGGCCGCACATCGAACAGAAATGCGCAGTTTTCGCCGGTTCGGCAGGCAGGGTCTCATCGTGGAACTCCTCCGCCGTCACCGGGTCTAAACCGAGAGCGAACTGGTCGTGCCAGCGGAACTCGAACCGCGCCTTGGATAGCGCATCATCCCGCTCCTGTGCACCCGGGTGCCCCTTGGCCACGTCGGCCGCGTGGGCCGCAATCTTATACGTGATGACGCCGGTTTTTACGTCGTCGCGATTGGGCAGACCCAAATGTTCCTTGG
Organism: Actinomycetes bacterium; assembly: GCA_023387755.1. Lineage (GTDB taxonomy): Bacteria > Actinomycetota > Actinomycetes > Actinomycetales > Actinomycetaceae > Bowdeniella. Next base: position 6,066 of record JAEWHO010000045.1, read on the forward strand.
GGGTTGGCATGGTCTGCAAAATAGGACAGAACAGACAATTCGCAATGAGCGCATAATCGCTCAAAACCTTGCATATTCAATCATCACCGCGTAGGGTAAAGAGGTGATCTAGCTCTCGCTTGATCATTCCTTTCCCCTATAGAAAGACAACGAGGTCATGCGCATCAACATCTCTCTAGCCGCTGTGGCGGTGGGGGCGCTGGCAACGGCGGGAATGATCCCGGTTGCCGCCCCGCCGCCTGCCCTCGCGGCCCCCGCCTATGAGGCCCTCCCCCAAACCGCTATGAGCATCGTGGATGTTGACTCTGTTGAGTCCGTGGGCGAAGGTTCTAACGGGCCAGCAGAGCTCATCCTGGACGGTAAGAAGGACACTTACTGGCACACTCAATGGAATCCAACCAAGGATCCTCTCCCACACCATGTCACGGTCAAGCTCGGCGACAAACCCGCGGATATCTCCCGCGTCTCCCTCACCCCACGCCAATCGTCTAACGGCTCTGGACGAGCAGCTGAATACTCCGTCGAAACCTCTACCGACGCCACCTGTGCCAGCGGATTCGGGGAAGTGGCAACCGGGAAGGTTGCTGCCGCCGCTGATATCACCCAGGACGTGATCGTCGATTTCCCTGCCATCACCGCCCGGTGTGTCAAGGTGATCTACAAAGCTTCTTGGGGTGGCAATAACGCACCGGAAGAGGTTGCCACCATGGCTGAGTTCAACGCTTACACAGCCACCGGCGAACCTGAGTCGAACCCCACGCCCACCGAGCCGGCCCCGGCGCCCGAGATTCCAATTCCGGATAATGCCCTTGAAATCACCGATGGCACCCTCACCGTG